>WGBT01000180.1 GCA_015494185.1 Hyphomicrobiales bacterium
AAACAAGCGTTTCGGCTCAAACCGCGCATTTGCGCCAAAAATTTCCGGATCGGGCCAAAAATGCACCTTGGTGCCCCGCCGGTTCGGCACTTTGCCAAGTTTTTTCAGTTTGCTCTTGGGAATGCCGCGGGCGAATTCCTGGGCATAGAGCTGTTGGCCTCGGGCCACCTCGACCCGCAACCGCTCGGACAAGGCATTGACCACCGAAACCCCCACCCCATGCAAGCCGCCAGAAGTGGCATAAACCTTGGAATCAAACTTGCCGCCCGCGTGAAGCGTCGTCATGATCACTTCAAGGGCTGATTTCGATTTGAATTTGGGATGCGGATCGACCGGAATCCCCCGGCCGTTATCGTTCACGGACAAAGAGCCATCAGCATGCAACGCCACCTCGATAAAACTGGCATGGCCGGCCACCGCCTCATCCATGGCGTTGTCCATGACCTCGGCAAACAGATGATGCAGCGCCTTGCTGTCTGTGCCGCCGATATACATGCCAGGACGGCGCCGCACCGGCTCCAACCCTTCAAGCACCTCGATATCGGCCGCGGAATAGTTGGTTTCAGCGGCGGCGGCAAGAGCAGCCTGGGTTTTTGAGGATTTGGCTTTCATGTTTTTCTTCGGTTTGGTTTTGCGCTTTTGCGCTTCCGCTCCGGTCTTCGCGGAAGCGCGTTGATTTACATCATCGCCGTTCTTTTGGACATTTCGAGGCCGCGATTGAATGGTCTGCGCCGCATCGTGCGCCTGCTCGGGCTGTTGCTCAGGCGCGGGCGCAAGATCGAGCGCGCCTTGCGCCTCCTCCCCCTTGTTCCCGTCGCCCCCTTTGGCCTTGCGCTCCTGTTCTGCCGCTTCTGCCGCCACGCCTTTCTTGCGCCGCGAAAACAAATCCCGGATCAATGGCATCCTAGCCGCTCCCCTGAGCCAAAACAACGTACCGTTGCCGCAAATACGTCCGCAATAATGAAACGAATCCCCCCTCTCTTATAAAGCATTTCCCCCCTTTCCCGAAAAGGCGGAAGGCAGGAATTGCTGGGGATAGTTGTAAAAGAAAGGGAGGCCCAAGGACGCTTGGGATAAAATCAGGAATGGCAGGCTGCCAAAAGAGACGCCGAATTTTGGACAGCTTTTTGGGAAGGGTTACAACGGAAGCAAAGATCAAGCGAGAGCCCCCTGCGCACAATGAGTTGAAACCAAGGCGCCCCCATCTTGATCCTTGACCAAAAAGAACATTCTAAAGCCCGCCCAAACGAATCGCCGAAGGGCCGAGAATGACCACAAAGATCACCGGCAGGAAAAACAGAATCATCGGCACGGTGAGTTTCGGCGGCAGGGCGGCGGCCTTTTTCTCCGCAAGGGCCATCCGTTCTTCACGGCTTTCCTGCGCCAAAACCCGCAAAGCTTGCGAGACCGGCGTGCCATAACGTTCGGCTTGAATAAGGCTCGTTGCCACCGCCTTGACCTGGGGAATCCCGGTCCGCATACCCAAATTCTCAAAAGCCTGTTTGCGGTTTTGCAGATAAGAGAGCTCCGCTGTGGTCAAGCTCAACTCTTCCGCCAACTCCAAACTGTTGGAACTGATCTCCTCTGCAACCTTGGCAAAAGCCGCCTCGATGGACATCCCCGACTGCACACAGATCAAAAGCAAATCAAGCGCATCTGGAAATACCCGCGCAATCGCCTGCTGACGTTTTTGAATGATGTTTTGGAGCAGTATGCTGGGCATAAAAAAACCAACACCCCCAGCGATCAAGGCAAACAAAAATTTCATGCTGGGTGAGTGCGAGGTCGCCCCCATGATAAAAAAGTAAAACAGAGCAAACAAAAAGAAGACGATCGGCAGGGTGATTTTGAAAAACACGAAAGTGACAAAAGGCGCCTGTCCGCGGAGCCCTGCCATCTTGAGCTTCTTTTTGAGACTGTCCGCATCAAAGACCTGCTGCAGATTCAACGCATCGACGACCTGTTGCATGTAGCCTTTGGGGGCTTTGCGCAAACTGCGGCGGTTTTCATTCGCCATCATTTCGGCCAGGCGCTGCGCCCGCAATCTTTCCCTTTCAGAGGCAACATAATTCATGCGCTCATGAAACCGGTCGCCAGACAAGACCGGAAAAGACACCGCTATGATCACCGCCAAAGTGCCAACGAAAGTCAGCACGACAACAGCCAGCTGCGGGTCAAACAAACTCTCAAACAATTCCATCACTGAACCTCACCATGCGGCATCTGCCGCTTTACTCTTTTGCGCTTTGGACAACAGCCGCAAACAACGCTCAACCAGCCTCAATAGTCGAAATTGATCATTCTGTGCATGACGAAAATGCCTAGCAACATCCACACACCCGAAGCTGCGAGCATGGCCCGGCCCCATTGATGTTCCCAAAGCAGCGATATGTAAGCCGGGGTTGTCATATAAACCAGCAACATCACGATAAACGGCAGCGCCCCGATGATCATCGCCGAAGATTTGGCCTCCGAGCTAAACGCCTGCACCTTGCCCTGAAGACGCTTGCGTCCGCGCAAGACCTCGGCAAGATTGTTGAGCGCCTCGGCTAGATTGCCGCCTGATTGTTGTTGAATGGCGATCACAATCGAAAAGAAGTTGACCTCTTGCAGCGGCACCCGTTCACGAAGGCGATTGAAACATTCAAGCAGCGGCACCCCAACACGCTGCTGCTCTACGACCAGTTGAAATTCGCTGCGAATCGGTTCCGGCGCTTCCTTGGCGATGATTTCTAAGCAATCATTCAAGGGCAGCCCGGATTTCACACCACGCACGACAATATCGATGGTGTTGGCGAATTCCTCCAGAAATTTACGCTGCCGGCGCCGGGCCAGGCGGGTTAGCATATAACGTGGCAATCCATAAGACGCCGCGCCTCCCGCCAATAACGCGATAAAAGGAGAAACTCCGGACAGAGCCACCAAGACCATCACCACGATCCCTGTCACGGCGGAGAGCACGTAATAGGTGTTTGGGGTCATGGCGAGCCCCGCTTGCTCCAAACGCCGGCGCAGTGATATTTTCTTGGAAGCGCTGGTCCGCTCGTTCAATTCCTGAAGCGTCTCTTGCACTTGCCTGCGCCGCGCAATTACATGTTCAGCCTCGCGCTTTTGAATAACGCGCGGCCCCCCCGCCACGGAAGCCAACCGCTTCTTGCGATCACTCTGCCCGCTCATGAGCGGAGACAACAACACATAAATTGTGCCCCCAGCGGCCAATGCTGACAATGCTACGATCGACAACTGCACGATATCAAAACTAGCCATGACCAAATCCTCTACTCTCGGTACGCGGCAATCCTGTCTCGGCTGGAACTTCAGCGGCCGACAGGGCTTCCATCAAGCGCCGGCCTTCATTGAAATATTCGGCCCGTTCATAAAATTTCGGCTGTGTGATCCCGGTCGAACGATGCCGGCCAATGATCTTACCGTTCGCGTCCTGCCCCAAAATCTCGAAGATGTAGAGATCTTGCAGGGTGATAACGTCTCCTTCCATCCCGATCACCTCGGTGATGTGGGTGATCTTGCGGGAACCATCGCGCAGCCGCATGGCCTGAATGATAATGTCGACCGATCCAACAATCATCTCGCGGATGGTGCGGGACGGCAGGTTGTAGCCTCCCATCTGGATCATGCTTTCAATCCGGTTCAGACACTCCCGCGGACTGTTGGAGTGCAAGGTGCCCATCGAACCGTCATGCCCGGTGTTCATGGCCTGCAACAAATCGAAGGCTTCCGGGCCGCGCACCTCCCCCACGATGATGCGTTCAGGACGCATCCGCAGACAGTTCTTGATCAGATCGCGCATCGTGATCTCACCTTCGCCTTCCAGGTTCGGCGGGCGGGTTTCGAGGCGGACCACGTGAGGCTGTTGCAATTGCAGCTCCGCGGAATCCTCGCAGGTGATGATGCGCTCATCATGTTCAATATAACCGGTTAGACAGTTCAACAGTGTCGTCTTACCCGAGCCGGTGCCGCCGGAGATGATGGTGTTGCAACGCGACTTGCCAATGATTTCCAAAATCACCTTGCCCTCTGGCGTGATCGAGCCATATTCAACAAGTTGATCAAGGGTCAGCTTATCGCGTTTGAATTTACGAATCGTAAGCGTCGGCCCATCGAGTGCCAGTGGCGGGGCGATGACGTTGACACGGGAACCATCCGGCAGGCGCGCGTCACAGATCGGGCTTGATTCATCGACACGGCGTCCGACTTGGGAAACGATCCGCTGACAGATATTCATCAGCTGGGCATTGTCGAGAAAGCGGATTCCGGCCCGCTCCACCTTGCCGCCCACCTCGATATAGGTCTGATCGGCCCCATTGACCATGATATCGGCGATGTCATCGCGCGCCAACAAAGGTTCCAGCGGCCCATAGCCCAACACGTCGTTGCAAATGTCTTCCAACAGATCTTCCTGTTCGGAAATCGACATCACAATGGATTGCAACGAGATGATCTCATTGACGATATCGCGAATCTCATCGCGAGCAACCTCGGGCTCCATGGTCATCAGTTGCGCAAGGTCAATGGTTTCAATCAGCGCATTGAAGACCGTTGATTTAATGTCGTAATATTCTTCCGACTGGCCGGTGTCGAAATCATCGACAACAGGGGCTGCCGGTTTCGCCGTCCGCGGTCCCGCCTTGTTGGCGACATCGGCCACTTTCTGGGTCAGCATATCCGACTGCGACTGAAAACCGCCCGGATCGTGCGCCTGCTCCTGTGCTGGAGCTTCAACCGGCAGGTTTGTACGATTGGATGAACCGCGTTTACCAAACATCACATTACCCCGTTTTCTTCATATTCAACTTCGACAAGATCGGCGCAAACAGCGAACGCGTCTGCTGCTTGGGTTCGACCCGATTGGTCAGCACGAAGGCCAGCTCATGGAAAATCTCGGCCTGACGCGACTTGTCATTGATTTCTTCGATCATCTGGCCGTTATTGGCGGCGGTGCCAAACAGGTGCGGCTCGAACTCGATCACCGCGGTTGGGTTGAGCCCCACCGCCTGGGCAAAGTCGGCAACTGGAATTTCAGGGCGCTTGGGCACCCCGACCTGATTGATGACGAGATGCGGCGGACCATCATTGGCGCGGGCCGGCCGGATCAGCTCGATCAGGTTTTTGGTATTGCGCAGGCTGGCCAAATCCGGGGTTGCAGTGATCACCACCTCATCGGCCTGTAAAATCACATCCTTGGCCCAAGAGGTCCAAAGATGGGGCACATCGAGCGCGGCATAGGGCACGTTCTGCCGCACCACATCGACCACCGTGTTGCAGGCCCGGGGCTCGAGATCATATTCCCATTCCAAAGTGCCTGGTGCAGCGAACAGGCTCAACCGGTCGGAACATTTCGCCAGCAACCGGTCGAGCAACACCGCATCGAGCCGGTCCGGATCGCTCAGCGCCTCGGCGATGCCCTGCATCGGGTCCTGGTTGAAATCGAGCGCCGCGGTGCCAAAAGGCAGATCGAAATCGGCGATCACCACATCGGAGCGCAATGCCCGCGACATCGCCCAGGCGGTGTTGTGACAGACCGTGCTCGAGCCCGCCCCGCCCTTAGCACCGACAAAGGCGATCACCTCGCCAACGGGATCGGCTTCCGGGTTGACATAGATATCGGCAATCGCCTCCATCACCTGAAGGGGCTTGATCGGCCCCACCAGATAGTCGGACACACCGCGGGCGATCAGCTGCCGGTAAAGCACCACGTCATTGACATGGCCGATCACAATCACCTTGGTGCCCATGTCGCAGACTTCCGCCAAACGGTCGATATCCTGCAACAGCGGCTCACGGTCATAGACCGATTCGACGATGATCAGATTGGGGGTCGCCGCGTTTTGATAAAACGCCACCGCCGCTGGAATACCGCCCATCTGCACGGTGACATGAGCCTTGGCCAGACGGCGGTCGGCGGCGGCCTGTTGCAGAATGTCGGCCGTGCCCTGATCTTCGCAAAACGCCTGAATGGTGATCCGCGGAATCGGACGCACCCGTTTTTGGGTTTCGCGCTCGTCAGGCGAGGAGGCCGCCGCCGCGCCCTGTCCCATTTCAGCTCCAGAGTCCATTGCGCTGGTCATTGCTTGTTACCTCCCGACTCGCCGGCTTCGGAAATCCCTGCATTTTGGTCTTTAGACTTCTTCGACGTTGTATCCTCGCCATTGATGTAGTTATCCCACAACTTATCGCGGCGATCCCCATCACGCGGGTCCATATGCCGTGGCACCACCAGATCTTTCGGGGTGTCGACCATCGCCGCCAGATTTTGTTGTTGCGCACAGCCGAAATTCTCATAAGGCAGGTTCTGCCGCGATTCGGCCAGATTGCGGGTCCAGAGGCCGCATTCCGGCCCCTTGGCAACATAGCCCTTATAAGATACGGTGATCGGCGCTTCGGGGTCGCCTTGGGGCACGAAGGTGGCGAAATGCACCGCGCGGCGCGGAATCTGTTCCTCTTTCATGACATTGCGAAACTGGCGCAGGGCCCGCCCCACGGCCACTTCATTGGGTGCGCCCACCGGGGCCCTGACGAACAACTGGCCCACCCCATTGGTCTTGTAGCGGCGAATGAGCGTCCGGAACCGCTCCTTGTCGCTCTTGTTGAGGCCGCGATCACCACGCCGGACGACGAAATCCGTATGACGATCCTGTTTCGAAACCCGGATCGGATGACGTTGCGAGGGATCGCCAACCACATAGCCCATCACTTCACTATAAGGTTCATGTGCGCTGCACCCCGCCACGGTCAGCACCAGTATCGAAGCGGACATCACCTGAAACACTCTGGTGAGACGACGCTTCTGCGGACCAACGCCCTTAACTTCCGCAGTATTCATAATTCTTCTCCATTTCCCGCAAATCCGGCCTTCCGGCCCCACACACCGGGCTTCCCATCCCGTCCATCGCACGGCTGATTGCCCCGCTTTTCGGTCATTCGACGATGAAACCATAATCGCCCTTGTAGCTGGTGTCCGGCATCTCCACCTCACGCACCTTGCCACCATAGACCCGGTTCAACTGCCCAAGGAAATTGGCCTTGGCATCGGAAGCCGGGGCAAAACCGTCATCGGGCCGGGCCAGCTTGGCGCGTGTAACAGGTCTGACCACATAGGGCGTGACGATGATCACCAGTTCGGTTTCCTTGCGCCGGAAGTCGCGGCTGCGAAACAGGGTGCCCAAGATCGGCAGCTCCTTCAGGCCAGGCAAGCCTTCGATATTCTGCCGGGTGTCATCGGTGATCAGCCCGGCCATGGCAATCGAGCCCCCACTTGGCAATTCAACCGTGGTTTTGGCGCGCCGCGCACGAATGCCAGGGATCGTGATCGTATCCGTTGTTATTGAATTCTCGGCACTGATCTCGCTGACTTCCGCATCGATTTTCAGACTGATGCGGCCTTCTGAAAGAACAACCGGTGTGAAAGCCAAACCAACACCAAATTTCTTGAATTTGACGGAGAGCCCGAAAAGACTTGGGATCGGAACCGGGAATTCACCGCCAACCAGAAAATTCGCGGTTTCTCCAGACACAGCGGTCAGGTTTGGTTCCGCCAAAGTCCGCAACAGCCCGGTGCGCTCCATGGCTTGCAAGGTCTTGTCAATCTGCACCGAGTTCGATGTGTAATCGCTGACCAGCCCAGAGACCTGCCCTGCAGCACTGGTCGCAAAAGCCCCATCGGTGAGAGGAAAACTGTTGGCCACCAACGGCGCAAAGGAAACATTGCCGCTATTGATCAGCCCCCCCATATTGACGCCGAACTGTTTCAGGGCCTCGCGCTGGACTTCTGCGATCGTCACTTTCAACATGACCTGCTCTTTGGCGGCCACAGTAAGCAGATTCAGGACGCCAGCTCGCTCATCATCATCCCTTTTCGAAACGGCCCCCATGAAATATTTAGCGATTCGGGTTGCTCTGGCAGCCTCAGCTGGAGTATTCACATGTCCCAGCAATACCGCGGAATAAACGACTTCTTGAGAAGAGGTTTGAGAAGTGAGGCTAGCAGCACCAACAGCGTTGGAACCAGCATTATTAGAAATACGCGCTTTTATTATGCTCGAATCTTCGATTGCGAGTTCGTAAGCCGCCCCCTTGATAATTCTCACAGTTACTCTGGAAGTTGGGATAATGCTCTTGATCAACTTCTCCAATTCACGTTCTTTTTGACGAATAGTTGCCGCGAGCCCCTTAGAAG
>WGBT01000181.1 GCA_015494185.1 Hyphomicrobiales bacterium
CCATCAATTTAACCCCAAGGACTCTCCATCAAACTGGAGGATACTGGGGGCGCAGGTCAACCCCTTTGAAACATAAAGAAAATCACCCATGTGTTGGGGCATATCCACGTTTCAATGAAGGCAAGTGGCGGTGGGGGCGGTTCTGGTGGCGAAAGGTCTCTGAGATGGGGCAGATTTGCGCCCTTATTTGAGCAATGTTCTCCCTGAAGAAAGGCCCAGAGAAATCCTTTAATGCGGCAGAATAATGAGAGAACGAAATGCGCGGGGGCGTGTGAATTCAAATCCGAGTTCGTAAAGTTTTTCAGGCAAGCCTTGCCACACTTGGCTTATTAAGCCCTTTTCCTCTTCGGTTGCTTCGGCTCCTTCATCGGGTTCCAGTCGATTGAGAAAGAGGAGCAATTCCCAGTCACGCAGAATTTCAATACCGTTACCCCTATTTATTGCACCAATTGCAACTCGATGAACCGTTGCCCCTGTTCCCGTCAACTCATCCTCAATACTAGCCACTAGTAGAGGCGTATCGATCCCCTTTGCGCGTGCTACATGTGCTTCCAAACAGCCCGTTTCATTTAGCGCGCGATCAAACAAAGCATGGCCCACGCCTAGAATTTCCGATACCAACTGGCCGGACCCACTGTCGCGGTTCAACCTTAGCCCATCGTACCGAGTTCTCAGGTCTGGATCTCGGCGCCAAGTTTCTGGCGTCGCCACCCCCAACCCTTTATCATTGCGCGTGACACGTCGGTTATAGATATGCATGGCGTTGCGAAAGAACGGTTCCAAGTCTGGCAAATCCAGCTTCGGAAGTTGTGCTCCGACGGATTGAAAGTCATAACGGGCGACATTTCCAAGCATTTTTCGAACGGTATCGACTGCATCCCTTCCACCAAAAGTTGCTGTGTGAGCGTCAAACCAATCTCCAAGCCTTTCATTACTTTGATGGCTAGCCTCACTATAAAGCTGGTCAAAAATACCAGGCGGGGTCATTCCGATCACAAGTTGTGCGATATCCTCATCTTCGTCCATCACCGAAGATATCGCCGATTGTATCCGTCCGAGTTTTGACTGAAGCAGATCCCAGATACGTGCTTCGACGGTCTCCGGGTTGCGCATCAAAAAAACTGATACCGTTCGTTTTTGGCCATACCGGCTCAATCGTCCGACCCTTTGGTGAAGGCGCATAGGATTCCATGGCAGATCCACATGGACAAGCACGGCGCAACGTTCCTGTAAGTCAATGCCTTCTCCTCCCGCCTCAGTAGATACCAAGAAACGTGTTTTCCCTTCATTAAAGGCATCAGCAGCGGTTTCTCGCTCCAAAGTTAATTGTCGGGGCTTACCACCAAGAAGGTCGGGGACCAGCAATCGGTCCTCGCCATTGATAAAGCCGACGCACCCTTCGCCAAATCTCTCTTCAAGAGCCGCAAAAACCAGGGCTTGGGTGGCTTTGTATTCGGTAAAGAAAAGAACCGGCTCACCCTCTGGCAGGTCCGCCGCCAGCATATCAAGGAGGCGTTCTATCTTGGTCTCACGACCAATGTGGCGAGCCAAATCGACTAATTCTTCCAATCGATCAATCTCGTCTTGCAAAAGTAGAGCTTCTAGTTCGCCGGAAAGGCCTTCTTCAAATTCCGCGGCTTCATCCAACGTTAAGGGCTCATGTCTGGCCTTCATATATGTCTGCGCATTCACTATCCCAAGCAACATTTCACGCCGTTTTTCCAGCGCGGCACGGATTGCAGCAATGGAGCTTGCTGTGAGTTTTTGCAGGGCAATTAGTAACAGCATTCTAGCAGTTTGTTGACGACCAGACAGACTATTCGCATAGGTGCGACCGTCCAGAATGAATTCGCTCATCGTATCATAGAAAGCTTGCTCATTGGGCGAATAGCGAAAATCGATTTGCGTGGTGGTTACAGGTTTGAATAACTTTTTACCTTGTAAATCTGTAACATGTGCCTTGTTGTTGCGGATCATAGCCTCGCGCAGTAACGGGAGCTGTTCAGAAACGGGCTTTCGAGGATCAAACAAATCAGGTCGAACGAGTTTCATTAAGGCAAAAAATCCGTGATCCTTTCCCCGATGCGGCGTTCCGGTAAAAAGCACCATCGAATCAATACGTCCAGCGTCCTGCAACTCTTCAAGCAGCTGATATGTTAGCGTGCTATCTTTCTCCTGTGCCTGGAAGTGGTGGGCCTCATCAACCATAACAAGATCCCACGGTTCGGCGGCAAGCAGGCGCTTGCGTGCGGTTTCTCCACGCAAGGTATGAAACGATGCAACAACCTGGTCAGCAGTGTCCCAGAAACTGGTGCGGCCGCGGTCAAGTTCAGCTGTGTATTCTTGAAGGCGAATGTCAAACATTGTCTTTAGCCGTGCGCGCCATTGCGGGGCCAACCTAGCTGGGGTAAGAATAAGCAACCTTTTCACGCGCTTGGATGCAAGAAGTGGCGTCAGAATAAGTCCGGCCTCTATTGTTTTTCCCAACCCCACATCATCAGCAACCAACCATCTTGCGGGCCATGTTTTTGTAACCTGTCGACATACCCAAAGCTGGTGAGGTAACAATTGCACGCGTGACCGAGAAAAGACGCCCCACTGGTCATTCACGGATTGAATAGCAAGAGCTTGCGCTCGTGTTATTACCGATAAAGGGTCATCGATCCAGCCTTCCGAAAGTGCGGTTTCTACAGACCGCTTGGCATCCAGCTCTTCGGTTTCCACCTGCTCCAAATGATTGCCGAAACGGACGATGCAAGTGGGACCCAAATCAGAAATGACCCGCCCATCGCCATGGCGAGGGTGCGATACGGGCGTGTCTGGCAATAGCAAATGGGTCATTCGTCAGCTTCCTGTCCAAAAACTTCACTCTCGAAAACCGGCACACCAGCGTTCTGCTCGGATCCCAACAAGCCTTGCAGTTCGCCGCCAAACTTTTCAAGTGTTATCGATTGCAAAGCTAGATCTAGGTCTCCATGAAACACCGCGCGTTCTGAACCAAGAAACTCAACAACCAGACTATGAATATCATGGCTATGATCCATCGATGCGTTGTCTCCGACCGAAATCGATAAACTGTCGAAAAGATCACGAACTCGACGGGTTGAAGCCCAGCCATATTTGTGCATCGCAACAGCATCCCCACGCTCATATATGCCATGCCGACAACATTCGCGAATTAACCAGTTCGCGCCAATACCCAAGCTTTGGGTTAAAGGCGCGCCTTCAAGGCCTAGACGCTGCCAGATCGGTGAGGTGCTAAGACGAAAGGCATCGGACAAAGCGACTTTTTCTTTTTGGCCCACAACCAACGGCAAAGCCAGAAGCGCTTCGACATAATCAGGCAACCACCGCGCGAGCGTATAAAGGTCTAGAAGATATCTTCGCCATTGCAGATTATCTTGCCGCCAAACATCGGGACTGGACCATTTATTCAGCCGTTTTGTCCAAGCCTCGACATCATTTGGCGGAGTAGAGTTTGCAAGTTCTCCCCACCACCCTATCTGACGTCCTTTTTCGACGAATACACGATGTTGCCCTTCATTTGTTCGACCAATTGAACGGAACATTGCAAGAGCAAAAAATGTGAACCAGCCTTCACGGTCATCATTGGCAGTTTGACCTATTAGTTGACTGGGAACAAAGCCTTCTGGGTAGGCTTGCTTGTCGTGCTCACTACGCAAATCTTCACCTTTGTCACCCCACCATTCATACAGGTTTTCAAAGAAAACGTCGGGTTCAATTAAAGAATCCGGCTGCGATTCAGGCACCACCACATTCCGATTGAACCAACTCTTCTCCACTTCATCAGGAAAAAGGCGCGTAAGAAGTCGTGAGA
>WGBT01000182.1 GCA_015494185.1 Hyphomicrobiales bacterium
AAAAATCTCGACGCCAAAAGAAAATGAAGAAAAAATATGGAAAAACGACAAAATAATCAAAGAAAATACCTATGATAACGAGGAAAATGGTTTAAATATCGAAAATAAAACCTCGAATAATTCTTACCGTTATGGTATATCTTCTCAGGATGATTTAACGGTGATTCGGGGGATTGGTGAAATGCGGGCAGAATTGCTGCGCGAAAAAGGGTTTCGAACCTTTGAAGCGATTGCAAACCTGACCCAGGAACAAATTGATGCTCTCAATGAAGCTTTTGGATTTGATCACCTGATCGAGCGGGAGCGCTGGGTGGAACAAGCCAGGGAGCTGATTAAAAAACGCCGGCACTAAAGGGAAATCCTGTCTGTTTCCGCGTGTGAAGCAGACAGGTTCTCATCGTGCAGGTCGATCAAGAGATGCCGAATGAGACGGTTAGCGCAGATGACCAAAGCCTTCTTTTTACAGATGCGCCAGCTTGGCCATCTGATGGGAAAGCTGTGGGATAACGATCTGCGCCAGGAAGCAGGCGCTGAGCAACGGGCGTGTTCGGATCAGGAATTGGCCCAGCACATGGCTCCCCTTGTCGCCGTTCTTATCGGTTTGTTGTTTGCGCCTGCCACAACACCCAAGCATGAAGCATGGGGTGGAGCAGGGGGGCAGGTGTCAAAGGCGCAAGAATTGAGCGCTCAAGAATTTGCCGCACGGGCACAGGCGTTGCGCCAGGGTGCGCCTCGTTCTGCTATCCGCGCCATAAGCTGGGATGATGCGGCAGAGACGATTGGCGCCACCCGCTATGCCGCCTTGCCCTTGGAAAAGGGGCCTGATGTGCCCGGCCCATATCTGTTACGGCGCAGTTTGCGTATACAAAATGAGACGCCGTTGCGTGCTGATCATTCAATTTATCAGTGGCGTTTGACTGAGCAGTCTCAAAGCCGGTTTCAATCGCGGCGGCGCGGTAATCCTTGGGCCAGCGACGACCGTGTGATGGTGCCGCCGGTTTATGGTGAGAGATCAAGAAGAAGTGGCAATGTTTGGGGGGGGGCGGCTGCTGTTCCAAACGATGGCTCAAACGATAAGACCTCTTCTTTGAAGGGGATTGAAAATTGGCCCCATGCGCTTGACCGCCGTCAAACCCAGCCACTGCCAGCACTGCCAAGAAGCCGCCGCCGGCCAGGTTTTGCGGCTTATGGGTTTGGTGCCAGCCGCCATGACGGCAGCTATAGTTATCCGGTTGAGCGTCAAGAGCCGTTGGGCTTGCAGGCCCCGCCAGCGGTTGAGCGTGCTGAAACGGGTGGCTTGCAATTTGGCGGCTATCCGCCACGGGATGAAGAGAAAACGACGGTGGCGCCAAGGCCGGATCATGGTTTTGGACGCCATCAGAAAGGGCGGGCGCCCTCGGCTTCTGATCGCTCTGCTCTTGAACGAACTGGACGGCAGCCTTGGTCATCTTGGCCGGCACAGTCAGCGGCACCTTATTCAGGTTTTGCAACGGTTCCCGTGCCTGCCCCTGTTCCGATGCCCTTGATGCCGCCACCACCTGAGCCGCCAAAGCCTTATTAGGGTGGGCTTTCGTCTATCTATTGGGCGGTTTGCGTTTGGCTTTGTGCCTTCGAGTGTATCTGAAATCACGTTGCCTTCCGTAAAGTCCGTAAAGTAAGCGAGACAGGCTTTAGGCCCCCCACACCTTGGAGCTTATGACGAAGCTATCGGGGGCCTACGAAATTCGGGTTCAGACCCGTAAGCTTTTGGGAGCATGCCCTTCTCCCATAATGCGCGATCATCACATCATCACAAGGGCAAAACATGCGAAGGAGAGAACGATGAAAACTTTGATCAAAACGGCCGCTTTTGCCGGTCTTGTGGGCCTTGGCGCCATGGCGGCAACATCGGCACAGGCTTTTTGGGGCGGTCCATGGGGTGGCCCCGGCGGTTGGGCTGGTCCTGGTGGTTGGGGCGGCCCGGGTTATGGCCGTGGCTATGGTCATGGCTATGGACGTGGGCAGGGCTCTGGGAATTTCTCGATGAATTTCTCAGGGCGCGGTCACGGTCATGGCCACGGTTATGGACATGGTTACGGCGCGCCTTATAGAGGCTATTACGGTGCCCCTTATGGCGCTCCTTACGGCTATGCTCCTGTGCCTCCAGTAGCGCCATATGGTTATGCGCCGGTTCCTCCCGTTGCCCCTTATGGCTATCGTCCACCTGTGGCGCCAGCGCCTGCGAAGCCCAAAACCAACTAATCGCACAAGAACGTTGATCTGACGGTCAAGAGTGTTGGGAATGGCGCTTTTAAGTGCCGTTCCCGATGGGCAGCCAAAGTATTTTTCAATAGAGACAAGATCTTCTGCCTTGCTTTCTAAAGGCATGGTCAGATCCGTCCTTACTTTCCATGGTGAGCTGTTTTGCATTTTCCTCAACTTTGTCAAGGGCGCCTTTGGCGCCGCGAAGCGGTTCCACCCTTGACAAAGTTGAGGAAAATGCCAGGGTCTCATCATGGAAAGTAAGGACAGGTTTCGGCCAGATGGTATGCGCCCAATCGAAGACATGCGTAAGCCTGGCGCTGTCTGTGCGGTCGAAGACCAAGGGCCTTGGTAATCTTGGTCATAAGGTCGATTTAAAGGTAATAGTTCGCAAGTGATTTGAAGCTTTCCTTTCCGATAGCTCTCTTCCCGCCCAAACCGCCACAGTGCGGCAATTTATTCTCTGGATATCCTGTGTCATCCCGGTCATTTGCGGGGCTCGTGATTTGCCAAACAGGGGCAAATCTGGCTAGAGCAGTAGTAGCTTTCATGCCATTTGGAACAATGGTTGAAAATCGCGGCGCAGCGATGTTGCGGCGCTTGCAAATTTGAGGGAGCCCATCATGAAGCTACGATCTGTTCTGTCTTCCCTGTTTGTGCTGTTGTCTGTAAGTCCAGCGATGGCCGAGGGCAAGAGCTTTACCGCTGATGCCATTCAGCAACCGCCTGGTCAACCAGCGCAGTCTGGCAAACTTTATATCGGCAAGAATGGCGCACGATTTGAGTTTACCGCGCAAGGCCGCCAAATTGTTCAGATTGTAACCCGTGACGGCAAGATGAAAGTGCTGTTCCCGCAGCAGAAAAATTATATGGAAATTCAGGGCCAGCCGGGTGAGACGCCAGGCCGGCGGCCCAAAGTGCCGTGCAAGCCAGCACCCAATCTGGCCTGTACCAAAAGTGGCGGTGAGACCATCAACGGGATCAAAACCGAGCGTTGGGCCATGCAACCGCAAGGGGCGCCCAAGGCGGTGGTCATTTTCTGGGATCCCAAGCGCAGTTTTGCGATCCGTCAACTCCTGCCTGATGGCCATGTCGCAGAAATGCGCAAGACCGGTGAGGCCGATTATGAAGGCCGTAAGGTGGAAAAATGGGTGATGGTCATCAAGACAGGGGCCGGAGAGAAGCAAAATGGTGAGCTTCTGTATGATCCAGAATTGGAAATAACGGTGCGGGAGCAACACGGCAACGGCTTTTTGCGGGAGCTGAAGAATATCAAGGTTGGCGCGGTCGATGAGGCCTTGTTCAAGGTGCCTTCTGATTTCAAGAAGATGCAACTGCCGCGTGGTTCCAGACCCTTGCCGCCGCAGGGCTTGGCACCGCGTCCTTGACATTGTACTTTTTCTGTAACGCCGGGGGCGGTCCAGAGAAGATCGAGCCTCAACGCTCCCGGCGCGAGATGAAGCGGGCTGCTTCGCGTAGTGTTTCGGCGGCATCCCCAAAGGGTTTCAAGGCCTCGATGGCAGCAGCTTCCAGATCGTCGAGCAGGCGCAGGGTTTTCTCAAGGCCAATACGGGCGATTACGGTGGCCTTGCCTGCCGCCTGATCTTTGCGGGTGGCCTTGCCGACCAGTTCGGCGTCGCCCTTAAGATCAAGCAGATCATCGGAAATCTGATAGGCCAGACCAATCGCCTGACCATATTCCCGCAAATGGCCTTCCGCCTGTTCCCCGGCATTGCCAAGAATGGGTCCTGCCGCACAGGCGAATTCCAAGAGAGCGCCGGTTTTCATGCTTTGGATGCGTTGAATGACCCCAAGCCGGGGAACTTTTTCCGCCTTCTCCTCAGCCAAATCGAGCACCTGTCCGCCGACCATGCCAGCCCAGCCCGCCGCTTGCGCCAATTCCAAGACCAGCCTGGAGCGGACCACGGCGCTGGGATGGCATTGCGGGCTGCCCAAGACTTCAAAGGCCAGTGTTAACAGCGCATCGCCTGCCAAGATCGCCATGGCCTCGTCATAAGCCTTGTGCACCGTGGGCTGTCCGCGGCGCATGTCGTCATCATCCATCGCCGGCAGATCGTCATGAATGAGCGAATAGCTATGCACCAGTTCCAGCGCACAGGCGGTATCTTGGGCCTGTTCGGCGGAAACTCCAAACAAGCGCGCGCTTTCCAGCACCAAAAAGGGGCGGAACCGTTTGCCGCCATTGAGCACCGCATATTGCATCGCATTGGCCAGCCGTTTGGGAGGGCCGAAATGTTCGCCGGGCGTTAGCAATTTGTGCAGCCGTGGATTGATCACCCCGGCAGCGTGTGACAGTCGGGCAGTAAAAGTCATTGTTGTCCTTGTTAGATGATTTTGATTGCATTTTGGGCTGGTTATGCCGTGTTGCATGCGGCTTGACAAGGCTTGGCGGTCACTTATGCTGCAAATCTTGGTGGGCTGATGCGGCATGAAGCGGTCCCTTTCAGATGGGCGCAAGGGGCAAAGGGGAAGGGGCAAGGGGCAAGAGGCAAGAGGGCGGGATCGGATGACGGAACAGGCAAATGAAACAGCAATGGCGCGCCGCCAAACGGATGGTTATCAAGCTTGGCTCATCGCTGTTGGTGGAGCCTGAAAGTCAGGCGCTGAAGACCCAATGGCTGGCCACTTTGATCGATGATATCGCCGCCCAAGCCGAAAAGGGGCGGGAAATGGTGATCGTGTCTTCGGGCTCGGTGGCGCTTGGCCGTAAGAAGTTGGGTTTTGCCCCCGGCCGGTTGAAGCTGGAAGAGGGGCAGGCGGCCGCGGCGGTGGGGCAGATCGAGTTGGCGCGGGCCTATCAGCAATTGCTTGCAGAACGGGGCCTGAAGGCGGCTCAGGTGCTGCTCACCTTGGGGGATACCGAGGAACGGCGGCGTTATCTCAATGCCCGCAGCACCATCAATGCGCTGCTCAAGCTTGGGGTGGTGCCGGTGGTCAATGAAAATGATACGGTGGCGACTTCCGAGCTTCGTTATGGCGACAATGATCGGCTGGCGGCTCGTGTGGCGACCATGATCAGCGCCGATATTCTGGTGCTGCTTTCAGACGTGGACGGGCTTTATACCGGGGTGCCGGGACGTGATCCCAAGGCCCGGCACATTCCCGAAGTTCGCCAGATTACGCCGGAGATTGCCGCCATGGCCGGCGGCATTGGAACCGATTTTGGCTCAGGGGGCATGGTGACCAAGGTGGAAGCCGCCCGGATGGCCACCAGCGGCGGCACCCATATGGTGATCACCTCAGGTCAAGTCGAACATCCGTTGCAGGCGCTTGAAGCGGGGGCGCGTTCGACTTGGTTTTATGCCGATGGTGATCCGGTCACGGCGCGCAAGCGCTGGATTGCGGCAACCTTGCAACCGCGTGGGGTGTTGACCATCGATGAGGGGGCCGCACAAGCTTTGCTTGCCGGCAATAGTCTGTTGCCGGCAGGGATCACGGCGCTTGAGGGGGATTTCGACCGCGGCGATGCGGTGCGGATCATCGATGCGCAAGGTTGCGAGCTGGGCCGTGGTCTGGCCGCCTATGCAGCGGAAGATGCCGCCCAAATTATCGGTCACAAAAGCAGTGAAATCGAAGCCATTTTGGGCTATGCGGGACGTACGGCCATGGTTCACCGTGATGACATGGTGATCTTGGGCAAAGCCAAAACGGGCAAACGGAAAACAACAGAAACGGAATCATGACCTCATGACCACAGCATTGCAGACAGGTGATCAGACATCGGATATCGATGCCGATATGATGGCGTTGGGGCAACGGGCCAGAGCGGCGGCGCGGCAACTGGCCTTGGTGACAACGGAGAGTAAGAACGCCGCTCTTGGGGCGATGGCCGAGGCGCTGATTGCGGCCATGGCCGACATTCTTGCCGCCAATGCCCGTGATGTGGCAGCCGGTGAAAAACGCGGCCTGAGCTCAGCCTTCATCGACCGGTTGAAACTGGATGACGATCGGGTCCGGGCGATGGCGGAAGGGATCCGGGCCATTGCCGCGTTGCCTGATCCGGTGGGCAGCGTGATGGCCGAGTGGGAGCGTCCCAATGGCTTGAAAATCGCTCGTGTCCGGGTGCCGCTGGGGGTGATCGGGATCATCTATGAGAGCCGCCCCAATGTTACCGCCGATGCTGGGGCGCTGTGTCTGAAATCAGGCAATGCAGTGATTTTGCGCGGCGGTTCGGACAGTTATCATTCCAGCCGTGCCATTGTCGCAGCCCTGCATCGAGGCTTGTCGCAAGTGGGGCTGCCACAGGAGGCGATCCAGATGGTGCCGACTACGGACCGTGCCGCGGTGGGGTTGATGCTGAGCGGTCTGGGGGGGAATATCGATGTCATCGTGCCGCGCGGGGGCAAGGGCTTGGTCGGCCGTGTCGAGGCGGAAGCGCGGGTGCCGGTCTTTTCCCATCTGGAAGGGATTTGTCATGTCTATGTCGATGCCGCAGCCGACACGGAAATGGCGCGGGCTGTCACTTTGAATGCGAAAATGCGCCGTCCGGGGATTTGCGGGGCCGCGGAAACTCTGCTTTTGGACCGGCAAGGGCTGGACCGCCATGGTCCCGCCGTGATTGGGGCTTTGTTGGAGGCGGGCTGCGAAGTCCGTGGGGATGAGGCGGTGCAGGCGCTCGATGCCCGGGTCAAACCGGCCAGTGAAGAGGATTGGTCATTGGAATATCTCGATGCCATCATTTCCGCGCGGGTGGTCGATGGGGTTGCCGGTGCGATAGCCCATATCGAGCGGTATGGTTCGCACCACACCGAAAGCATCATCACTGAAGATGACAGCGTTGCGAAACGCTTTTTGGATGAGGTCGATAGTGCCATCGTGTTGCACAATGCCTCGACCCAGTTTGCCGATGGGGGTGAATTTGGCATGGGGGCGGAAATTGGCATTGCGACGGGCAAGATGCATGCCCGCGGCCCCGTTGGTCTGGAACAGTTGACGAGTTTCAAATATCAGGTCCGCGGCAATGGCCAGGTTCGGCCGAAATAGGCTTTTTATGGCATGAAATAGCTACAGAAGAAGGGAAAGCGGCTGGGTGATGCTGTTGATCACCGCAGCCGCTCCAAATCTCGATAAGGGGCCATTCGATCAATAGGCCTCTTATTTGAGCTTCCGCTTCATCTCGATGATGACGGCGGTTTTCTTCCGGCGTTTGGCGACGCTTAGGGGGATGAAACGTCCCGTCTTGAGATCACGTGCAACCTGCCACCGGGCATATTTGACTTTAGCCATTGCTATTCTCCGATCCTGATTTTCTCTTTATTGAGCAGATGAGCTGCTCGCTCCAAGGCACCACCAATCGGACCTTGTGGATTGACGCATTGGTGGGCACCGCATCGGTTTGCATCGGCTAAGTCATTGGTTATGGATTTGCCGGAATTTGGTTAATAAAAGGTTTATGAAAGTATAATAAAAATGGAAAATCATATAT
>WGBT01000183.1 GCA_015494185.1 Hyphomicrobiales bacterium
GTTGCAGACTTTCACGAAGTTGGGCGCGTTTGGTGGCAAACCGTGCCAGATTGCCGCCGCCCTGTTCCAGTTTTTGCGCTTCCTGATCGACTTGCAACTGCTGCCATTCGACTTCGCGCAGTGATTTTTCCTTGCGGATGATGGTCAATGGCGGATAGTTCTGGCGCAGATCATGCAGCTTTTCCCTGTCGAATTGGGCGAATGGGATCCGGATCAACGGCTTCTGGCCGGGTTGGAGAACCGTGCTGAGCCGTCCGGTCTTGGCGTCTTCAAAGGCATAGAGCCGAAGCCGCATGATCTCCCTCTGGTAGGGGCTGACAAATTCCAACACATCGCCGGCTGTAAGCTTGTTTTTGACTTCCACGATAAAGGCATCATCGCGCACTTCACGGATCAGCCCGGCAAATTCATAGCCCGCCAGATTTTGGTTCATGTCATAGCTATGGCCAAGATCACTCAGCCGGCCATTGTGAAAGGCGAGCGTATAGCCGCGGTTGGGAATGGTGGCAAGCTCGGCCATATAGCGGCGCGGATTCCAGTTTTCAGGATCGTGATACCAGTCATCGATGGCCATTCGATAGGTGCGTGCCACCAAGGCGGCGTAATAGATGCTTTTGCCGCGGCCTTCCACTTTCAACGAATCGATGCCAACGCGCAGCAGATCATCGAGTTTTGGCAACAGACACAGATCCTTGGAATTGAGAATATAGGCACCACGTTCGTCTTCCTCGATGGGCAGCAACTCGCCGGGGCGCATCTCCTCTTCAAGGAAAAATTCGAAGAGTTCGAGATTTTCTTCTGTCAACGGCAATTCCTTCACCGTGCCGTCTTTGAGCTTGACGCGCAGCTTGTATTTCCAACGGCAGGAATTGGCGCAAGCTCCCTGATTGGCGCCGCGTTCGGCAAGAAAATTCGACAATAGGCAGCGCCCGGAATAGGTCATGCACATGGCGCCGTGAATAAAGCACTCAAGCTTGATGTCGGGGCATTTTTCGCGGATCTCTTTGAGTTCATCGAAAGACACTTCGCGCGCCAGCACCACCAGCCGCGCCCCCATATCGGCCCAAAATTTCACCGACTGCCAGGAACAGACATTGGCTTGGGTGGAAATATGCAATTCGAGCTCGGGGGCGTGGGCTTTCACGAAACTGAACACCCCCGGATCGGCGACGATCAGCCCATCCGGTTGGACCTTGCGGACGGTGGCGACATATTCCGGCAGCTTGGCGATGTCTTTGTTGTGGGAGAATAGGTTGAGGGTGAGATAGGCGCGCCGCCCCTGGGCATGGGCAAAGCCCACCCCTTCGACCACATCTTCCAGGCTCATCGCCGACTTGGTGCGCAGCGACAGGTCCGGCGTGCCCATATAGACGGCATCAGCCCCATAGAGGATGGCGGCTTTAAGCTTTTCCAGCGAACCGGCGGGCAGCAAAAGCTCGGCACGTTGCGGCCGGTTTGCCGAAGCGGTCTGGGTCTTTGTCGTGGCATTCATGGTCTTGGCATTCATGGCCCATGTTTTAGCACAGCCCTGCGGCGGCGCAAAGCACCCCCCCCTTGCCCCCCTTTGGGGGAGTGCAGAACAAGACTCAATGCTCCCTGCATAGAAAACACCGCTTATGGTTGGGGGTGTGGGAGGGGAGGCGTAAGGGAGCACGTGATTGAGGGCAATTCTGGCCGTGATCCGTGCTCCCACCCCGGCAAGCTTCAATGAGGCCCCGGCTTTGGAGCCGGGGAGATACAGCCCAAACAAGATACTAACGCTTCGCAACGACTAACTTCAATGAGGCCAGAACGATGAAAAAGTCCTGAATGGTTAAGCGCCGTTGAGTGGTAAACTAGCGGATGGACAGCTTGATGTCAAAAATTTCGCTTCGCAACGACTAGAACATTTTTTTGTTGCATCCAAAAGAAGGCAGCCTTATATTTGGCCTTATATTTGATGGTGGCGCCGGGCAAGCCTTCCACGCGATACCCGTCGCCACCGTTAAAAAACCAGGAGCAGGCTCCTAGATTGCCTCAGCATAATATATGGGGTGATATAGTCAAGCTTGTCTCCTTCTTTTAGGAGAATCTTTAATGACTAAAATTCTAAATGATCTTTGGCAGCCTAGTCGCAAGCTGACCTTTGAGGATGCTGTCCAAATTCACATCTTACACGATCGTGGCGCAATTCAACACCGTCTGGCTGCTCATTTTGAGGTCAATCCCGCCCGTATAGCCGAAGTGTTGCGTGGAGATCTGCATCCGGGTAGTCGAGAGGAGGCTACACGGCGAACGAAGGGGGCTTGAATTAATCTGGAGCGCCGCGCCGTGGGTGCGGCGCTCGCATCCTCGCATC
>WGBT01000184.1 GCA_015494185.1 Hyphomicrobiales bacterium
TCCCTATATCGTTCAACGAAAACTTGACGGTTGCTCTCACTCAACGCACTTCCCGCAGGTTCAAATCATCTGAACCAATATGAACCAATACATTATTGATATTTTTTGCATTTTTTTGTTTTTCGCGGCACAATGGCACAACACAGTCAAGCTCTTCAACCAAGGTGGGCTTTGTCACATAGTATTATAGGAAATTTTGGGCTAAAAACACCGAAGGTTTCGCTCCCTGCTTTGCCTGCATTGAATGGAAAACATGATGATGCCCCTTTCAATTTCAGTGTTCCGGTTTATCGTTCATTTTGGCCCAACGTTGCGCAATGGGTCGAGACAGGGCAAAAGAAGTGGGCCTTGATTTTGGCACCAGGAGGTGGATCCGGGCTTCATCCAAAAGCTTCACGCTTGTGCCACTCAGGGTATAAAGCGTAAAATAACTTCTAGCGTGAGCGTGCTTCAGGTTGAAATAATGCGAGTGAGTTTTGCCGATGGATTATGATAAGGTCTTTGATGCGGCGATCGATAACCTAAAGACGGAAGGGCGTTACCGGGAATTTGCAGATATCCGGCGCAAATGCGGGCAATTCCCTGATGCCGAACATTTCAGCCCCTCCGGAGAAGCCAGACCCATCAAAGTTTGGTGCAGCAATGATTATCTCGGCATGGGCCAACATCCTACCGTCATCGAAGCGATGCATGAAGCCCTCGACATTGCTGGCGCCGGCTCTGGCGGTACCCGCAATATTTCCGGCACCACGCATTATCATGTCGAACTTGAACGGGAACTAGCCGATCTTCATGGCAAGCAAAGTGCTCTTCTCTTCACCTCTGGCTATGTTGCCAATGAAGCCACATTAAGCACACTCGCGCGGCTGCTGCCCGGATGTGTGATGTTTTCAGATGCCAAAAACCATGCCTCGATGATCGAAGGGATTCGCCAGGGCGTCAAATATCAAAGCAAGCATGGGGCCGCCAAACATGTCTGGCGGCATAACGATCTAGAACATCTCGAACAATTGCTTGCTTCATACGACCGGGACACGCCGAAAGTGATTGCCTTTGAGTCCGTCTATTCCATGGATGGCGACATTGCCCCCATTGGCGAAATTTGCGCCTTGGCCCGCCAATATAACGCTTTGACCTATCTCGATGAAGTCCATGCCGTGGGCCTGTATGGCGCCCGCGGGGGGGGCATTGCCGAACGTGATGGGGTGATGGATCAGGTCGATATCATCGAGGGGACTTTGGCCAAAGGATTTGGCTTGATGGGCGGTTATATCGCCGCCAACGCCAACATTGTCGATGCAATTCGCTCTTATGCTCCAGGCTTCATCTTCACCACCTCCATGGCCCCGGTCATCGCCGCAGGGGCCTTGGCAAGCGTGCGGCATCTCAAGACCAGTCAAACCGAACGCGAGATGCATCAACAGCGTGCCGCAACCCTTAAGGCGAAGCTGAAACAGGCGGGGCTGCCGGTGATGGATAATCCAAGCCATATCGTGCCGATCATGGTAGGAGATCCTGTTGTCTGTAAACAACTGACCGATGCTTTGATGGAACGCTATGGTATCTATGTGCAGCCAATCAACTATCCAACCGTTCCGATGGGGACCGAACGCATCCGCCTCACCCCGGGACCGATGCATAGTGATGCTGACATGGAAGCTCTTATCGATGCCCTGAACACGCTTTGGGCCGAAATGGACCTGCGCCGCGCCGCCGCCTGATACCGCAAGGGATGAGGACGTAAGGCGAAAAGCATATGATACCGGAGGTATTTTTCATTGACCGCTGAGGCTTTCCATATCCCCTTGAAGAGTTTGCGTCAATTGAAGGGTATACGAGTCAAGGTCAGGGGCCGCTGGCATGAGACAAGGTTTGGGACCGCTGGTATAAGCTGACAGCTTCCTAAATATGTAAAAGTCTACATTGAGCCTTACGGACACAACAGTGTCAGGTTCATCCTTACCTTCCATGATGAGATACTGGCATTTTCCCAAACTTTGCAAGGGGTAGAACCGCTTTGCGGCCGCCACAAGTGAACGTGGAGCGGCGGGAGCCCTGCAGGGAATCAACACGACAGAGGGGAAAATGCCGGTCCTTGACAAATTTGTCAAAAATACAAACCCGCTCACCATAGAATGTAAGGACAGGTGCAGCCCAGAAGCTGCAAACAAACCAGAGCCACTATCTATGGGATCAAGCTCAAATTTTTTACACTAGAGCAAAATTAAAAGAGCAAAATCCGATCCCATAGAAGCGGATTTTCGCGCTAAAATAGTATTTTATCGCACAATTTATCCGAAAACCGGTTCCCACTTGAAAGGCTTGTGCTCTAATACCGGCGGTATTTATCATTGACCGCTGATTTTTTGTATCTCATTGAATTATCTGCGCAAATTAAATGGTAGACGAGTCAATACCTGGGGATATTGGCATAATAACACTATTTTTGCGCCAATAAGCAAGTACTCTCCAGTTGCAAGACCGCTCTATCAAACATCTGCACAATAGCAACGAACAAGACGCGATCCTATTGAGTTTTTCGCAAAGAATATATATATGTAGCAAGTTAGAGCTGAATTTGTCAGCATATGACCTCATACAAATGTGGTTGACATCTAAAGACTAAAGACACAAAAATAAGCGTTTCACGGAACCGCAGGGTAGATTGGTTCAAAAAATTTTGCAATTGAAAGCCCCCGCAGCGCGAAGGAAAGGACATTATTGCTATGGCGCGTGTGACTGTTGAAGATTGTATCGATAAAGTTCCCAACCGGTTTGAATTGGTGTTGTTGGCCGCGCACCGGGCCCGGACCATTTCGGCTGGATCGCCGGTCACGGTGGATCCTGACAATGACAAGAACCCGGTTATCGCCTTGCGTGAAATTGCTGAAGAAACCATCAACCCCGGGGATTTGGAAGAAGAATTCGTCCAAAGTATGCAACGCTATGTCGAGGTCGATGAACCCGAGCCCGAAGCCGTTCCCGTGATCGCGGCACGCCCAACGGTTGCATCGTCGCCGGTTTTGGGGCAGGATGATCAATCCAAAGACAATGTCATTGACCGGGTGAGCGAGGAAGACATGCTGCGCGGTATGAAAAGCCTGGCCCCAGCGGATATGAACGCACGTTCCCGGGATCGTTCGTGAAGGTTCCAACGGCAATCCATGCGATGGGCAATGGACTGGAATGGCAAATGAAGTGGCCCGGGGGGCGATTATGCAAATTGGTCGCCAATGGGAAATTGGAGACGGCCAATTGGGCCTTTGCTTAGAGGAAATAAATCTTCACAATCGAGA
>WGBT01000185.1 GCA_015494185.1 Hyphomicrobiales bacterium
ATCACGGACATGGCTTTGCATATGTGGTCATTTTTCCTCTCTGCTAGGTCTGAATGTCATGTCCATGAATTGCAATGGCTCAATATCAACAATAGCTTCGCTCACATCTCCCCCTAACAAAGCCCCTTCTCTTGCCAGCACCTACAGCTTAAACACCCTCACCCCCCCTAAAAGCAGCCCAGCTAAAACTCACCCAACCACCTTTAAGGCAAAAAAAACCTTTTGATAATTTTTGAAATAAAGCCATCCCGGAAAAAACTTTTGCAAGAAAGAGCATATTTGAAGCGGCGTGACCCGTCTTGAACAACAACACGGGTCACGCCAGCAACCTGACCTGTAAGCCTACTTGATCTCGACCGTGGCGCCAGCAGCTTCAAGCTTTGCCTTGATTTCTTCGGCTTCTTCTTTCGTCACACCTTCTTTAATAGTTTTTGGCGCGCTTTCAACCAGCTCCTTGGCCTCTTTCAAACCAAGCCCCGACACAACACTGCGAACTTCTTTGATGACATTGATCTTCTTGTCACCAGCAGCCGCCAAAATCACGTCAAACTCGGTCTTTTCTTCGCCGCCACCGGCATCGGCTTCACCGCCAGCGACCGCCGCCACCGCCACCGGCGCCGCCGCAGACACCCCCCACTTCTCTTCCAACATTTTCGCCAGATCAGCCGCTTCCATCACGGTAAGCTCTGAAAGCTGCTCCACAATCTTTTCCAAATCAGCCATCTTTTCTAACCTCAATTGTCAATCCGCAACCCGCAGGCCCCTTCTGCCCTTTGCTGATATTTTGGCCGAGCAACCGCCATCCAACACGCAAACCCGGCGCCCAAAACCTGCAAGCCCGTTGTTTGTTTTACCTGTCAAATCTCAACCTGCTGTCGCTCCAGCACCCAACTGGCAGCTCATCGCCATTATCGACATCGACAGCAAGCACCCCCAATCACGCCGCCTCATCTTTGCGGCTGTATGCCGAGAGCACCCGCGCCAATTGCCCGCCAGGCGCACTGAGCACCCGAACCAGCTGACCTGCCGGCGCCTGCAACAGCCCAACAAGTTTGCCGCGCAGCTCATCCAATGACGGCAAGGAGGCCAACGACTTGACACCCGCCTCATCGAGAACCACGTTGCCCATAGCTCCGCCGAGAATCACGAGATGTTCGTTTTCCTTGGCAAAACCCACAGCGACTTTGGGCACAGCAACCGGATCGTCAGCATAAGCGATCAAAGTAGGGCCTTGAAACAGGTCAGCAATCCCGGCGGCATCGGTGCCTTCCAAGGCACGTTTCACCAACCGGTTCTTTACAACCTTGACCTGCCCGCCCACAGCCTTCACCTGCCGCCGCAGATCGGTCATCTGCGCGACAGTCAGCCCAGCATAATGCGCTACGACGACGATCTTCGTGCTTTTGAACACTTCGTTGAGGGAGCTGACGAGTTCTTTCTTTTGAGCTCTATCCACTGTCTTCAACGTCTCCTTGAACGTCTCCTTGGCCGTTTGCCGCACACCCCATAAGGCACGACCATCCCACCCCAAACAACCACATTTTCAAGTCATGCAGGCCAAATGGAGTGAACAACTGCGTTCAGCTGCAATTTTGATCCCACCTTGTTTGAGATGACCTTGATTTACGCGGCTTCCTTGACACTATCCTCGTCACTGCCCAGATATTGCAGACGAGCCAGCAATGCTTAAACAACGGCTGACTGACACCCGCGCCGGAGTTCCAAGCCCCGCCGCAGCCTAGAAGTTATCATAAATTCCTTGTGTCTCATGCTGGCCTCTCAAAGGTCGATCCAAACAAAACAACGGCTTCACCGCGTGAAGTCATTCCCGGCACCCTAACCGGATATACACGAATTGATTTGGCATTCGAACGATGAGAGTTTAAGCTTGCTATCGCTACGCGCACCCGCAATCTCGGACAGATATTTCACCGCCATCCTCGAAAAAACCGCCCCCCTTGATAAGCTCCAAGACCTGCGGTTTCAATTATTCCAGGATAAAACGGCCATGCCCCAACACGCAATAAGGCTTCA
Organism: Hyphomicrobiales bacterium; assembly: GCA_015494185.1. Taxonomy (GTDB): domain Bacteria; phylum Pseudomonadota; class Alphaproteobacteria; order Rhizobiales; family S144-35; genus S144-35. The sequence goes on from WGBT01000185.1 coordinate 2,035, forward strand.
CAGCCCTATATTGCGCGAAGGGGCATAAGCTTTCTTAGTCGATCAAAACGCGGAACTCAAGCGTTATTTTGTATCATAAGCCTTCAATCCTGCCGAAATCCTTCCCCGCATAGATTTCCGTTTGAAAGCTTTGAACTCTTTCGCTACTAATTTTGGGTGGTTCCTCATCTTAGGTTGGCATATGATCTGGGGGTGGCGGGGGGTGGCATATGATCCGGATCAATCAGGGCTAAACGAGAAAAAGCACAAAGCTAACCATCAGCACATGGCAGGCATGACAAAATAAGTCGTATACGAGTACAATAATATGACCACAGCGCCGCCCAACGGCCGATTCAACATTCTTGTTTGCATCGATGGTTCTGAAGCCTCATACCGCGGTCTGCGCTATGCGACCCGCTTCTCACTCGATCATGATGACACCGATATTTCGCTGCTTTATATCCGCCGTCCTGACGACGATGGCGGGATCGGCAACTTCACCCCGCCACCGGCCCAGGGCAACATCTTTGAATGGAAGATCGAACTGCCCGGCCTGAAGAAGCTTGAGACAGCGCGTGATCTCCTCGTCGATCTCGGCTTTCTCGGCGATGAATGGCAGGCCCGCGACATCCACACCAAAGCCCGCGGCAGTCATCTTGGGGATCACCGAATCGACTATATTTCAAATCGTACCGGCCAACATATCAGGCTTATTGTCAGGGTGGCCGAAGACCTCGTCAAAGGCATTCTCGACGAGGCTCATTTCTACGATTATCAAATCGTCATCATCTCGGCCTCCGATTCGGATCATGATGCCGCCGACACAAATGACAACTGCATCGATCTTGAAACCGCCTCACAAGTCGTTTTGCAACATGATGGCACGGTCATCCTGGCCCGTGAGCTGGAAGAAGGGCATGGGCATCTAGTTTGTGTGTCGGACAGCACGCTGTCGAAAGAAATGGCCCTTAAAGACGCCCGGTTTGCTGACCGTTGCGGTTGCCCCATTCACCTCTATCACGTCGCCAAGGACGAACAGGCGCGCGAAAATGGAGAACGGATCATCGCGGAAATCAAGGCCGCCATCGAAGCGGAAGGGTTTAGCGTATTGAGCAGCGAGGTGGAAATCGGCGAACCGGTCTGGCGGATCACCGAAAAAGGCAAAAAGCACTCGCTGATCGTCCTGACCGCCTCCCAAAAAACCGCGTTTCAACGGTTGTGGACAAAGGGCAGCGTCTCCCATGAAGTCCTCCAAAAAGCCCGCAGCTCCGTCATGATCGTGCGCTGATCCTGCGCAGGACGACAGCACTGATCGAACCGCGCCAGAACGTTTTGCCCAATCCCCCTGCCTTGCCCACAATAGGCCGCGGAACCTCGAACTGCTTTCCAGCTTGTCCATAGAGAGATTTTCATCGATCTTGCGAATCGGTGTAATGGGCATTCTATGCGAAATTCCACATCGACACACCTCACGCCGCCATCGAAGACAGCGCAAGACAAGCCATTCCTTGCGGGGGTGGCTGCGGTTTTATCGAAACCAATTCCAGTTGCAGCAATGTTGATCCCGGCTCTGTTGTTGGCCGGATTGTTATTGCTCAATTTCACGCAGCTTGAACTGGCCGCTCCCATTGTGACGCTGATCATGGCTGGTTTTGCGATGACGGGCATTGCCGCGGTGACAGCGCTGGCAAGCGGAGTGATCCATTTTGCACAGTCAAACGCCACTAAAAACGTCAGCAAGACGACGTCCTTTCAACCGTCCGGCCTCCACCCCCTCGACAGCCTGCCCTGGGCCGCCGTCCTGGTCGATGCCAAAGGCCATGTGCTGGCCGCCAACGACGCTTACCGCCAACTGATAGAGGTCTTGCCTCAAACGGTGAACATCAAGACGATCGGCGCAGCGGGGATGCGGCCTGATCTTGCCTTCTCGGAATATCCTGATTTGGCCCCAGCTTTCTATCGGCTGACCAAAACCGCAACGCAAGGCCAAATTGCAAGTGAAATCATACAGATACGGTTACCTGGGCAAGGCCAAGCCCACAATGACAACAACGGGTCAGACGAGCGCTGGTTTCAGGTCAGGGTTCGCCCCTGGCGGAACAACACTGACCATCCCTCCCGACAGCAGCAAAATCCTGCTGCCGGCAAGCTTTGGGAATTCATCGACATCACCACCCAGCGGCGCCAAAACGATAAAATCTTGCGGCAGCTCAAAACCGTACTGGATCACATCGATGGTATTCCTGCGGGTTTTTTCTCGGCCGATGCCTCTGGACGTATCGATCACCTCAATAAAACCTTGTCCGACTGGCTCGGGTTGAAAGCCGATGCCGTCTTACCGGGCAGCCTTTTCTTGGCGGATATCGTTGCCGGAGACGGCGCGGCCATGCTGACTGTATTGCGCCCCAAAGACAATGGCTCCCACACCCAAACTTTCAATATCGATCTTATTCGCGCTGACGGTAAACGCTTTCCGGCCCGGCTTTGGCATCGGGTGGAACATGACCCCATAACCCATGAACCACACTTTAGAACATTGGTTCTGCCGGGCCGTTCGGAAGCGGAACGAAGCGATGATGGCCGCGCCGCAGAACGCCGCTTCGCCCGGTTCTATCATGCGGCCCCGTTTGCCATTGCAACTGTCTCGACCGATGGCCGTATCATTGCCGCCAATGCCAAATTTGCCCAGCTTGCAGTTGTGGGCTGCAATCAAAGCGCGGGCGAAGGCATTATACTTGGCGAAACCCGCCTGAGCGATTTGGTCGATGAAACATCGGCCAAGGCCCTTGAAAGGGCTTTTGCCGAGGCCCGGGCAGGCCTTTCAGAGATCACCCCCATCGAGGTTGCCTTCGGCGGCAAGCGTGATCGTTTGGCCCGGCTTTATGCCGCGCCCATGGGCGC
>WGBT01000186.1 GCA_015494185.1 Hyphomicrobiales bacterium
CGCCTGAGCACGAACCTCCTCCCCCATCTTCAACAATTCCGCTTGCATCCCCGGCAATTCCGCCAACGCAACAAGACGTTCCTCAAAAGCCTCAAGCCCCGTCATATCAACCACAATTTTCATAGTTCCCGCTCCTCGCAAAGGCAGCGCAACCAGCGCCGCCGCTCATCCATATCGATCACCGCCAAAATCTGAAAAATCCGGCTTCCCTGCCGAAACCGCATCACCGGCGTCACTCCCGTACGGTAACGAATTCGGATTTCATGGGTCAGACGCCCCGACAGACGGTCAGCGGCAAAGACTTCCTGCCCGGATCGCGGCTTGATCGAGGCCCATACCGTTGCCACCGGTGACCAGGTTTGGGTGACACCACCGCCACCATCATCGACACGGCTCTCAGTTTCAAGCTGAAGCCGGTGACGTAGCGCACCAATCGGTGTAACCCGGCTCATAGCGCTATCCTCCGATAGGGCGTCAGCAAACTCATCACGGTTGCCGGGATCATCGCGGGTTGACCGCCCATGGCAACCAGCTCACGATTTTCAAACCAATGTGCAACCAGTTGCAAAATCGCCTGCCTGAAGGGCTCAGGAACATCATTTCTTGCAGGGCCATAACCGGCGGTGAAAGCGATTTCGATGCCATTGCCTGCCCGGCCCGGCCGGGGCCAGGAGGCGGCCCCGCGCAACAGCAATCTTGGCGGCTCGGAAACCGTATCGGCAAAATAGTTTTCCGGGGCAAAAACCGTGGCTATATCATTGGCGTCATAGGTTTTGACGCTGTCCACCGAAATCACCGGTGCCCGGGGCAGTTGCACGGTTCCCGACACGGGCCAATTATCCAAAAACAAGGACCAGTTTTGCGTATTCAGCGCTTGGCCCAAAGTGGTTTCGATATGCACCCGGGCCGAGGTGATCAAACTGGCAATCAGCGTGTCCTCGTCAGCACTATCAACACGCAGATGCGCCTTGGCCTCGGCCAGCGAAACAGGCTCCACCAACGGGCCTTGTGTCAAAAGTAACGGCATGAGCTATCTGTTCCATTATTGATTTGGCAAGAGATTGATTTGACAAGAGCACAATCCGAAAAGCGGGAACCGGTTTTCGGACAAATTGTGCGTACGAACAAAAAGCTTGAGCAAAATTCGCTTCTCATGTGACCGAATTTCGCTCAAGCCACAGAAACAGCAAACGGGCGCGGCGAAGGGGGCACACACCGCGCCCGTCCCCCGTCCGGTCACGCAGGACGGGACAGCAGTGGTTGAGCGGCACTGCTGAAGCTGAAATCGCAAAGAAAAGAAAGGGTTAGCTGACGCCAAATTTCAGCAGTTTGATGGCATCGAAATCCTGAACCCCGCCGCCGACACGTTTGGTGGTGTAAAACAACACATAGGGTTTCGAACTATAGGGATCACGCAAAATACGAATCCCCAAACGATCGACGATCAAGTAACCACGCTGAAAATCCCCATAGGCGATGGAATAACTGTCAGCGGCAATATCAGGCATGTCTTCCGCTTCGACAATGGGAACGTTCATCAAGGTTGGCTGCGCCCCGGGCTGATGAGCCGGTTGCCAGAGATAATTGCCATCGACATCTTTGAACTTCCGAATCTCGGCCTGCGTTGCCCGGTTCATGACAAAATGCGCATTGGCGCGATAACCCGCCTTCACCGAATAGATCAGATCAATCAGGGTGTCGGAAGGGTTCGAGGCGGCAAAAGCCCCCGCTGCTCCCGTTGCCACATAACCAATATTGCCCCAGCTCCACGACGCATTGGCAACCTTCGTATAGTTCAAAAACCCATTGGGTTTGTTGATCCCATCCCCATTGACAAAGGCGGCCCCTTCCTGTTCGGCAAAGGCAATCCGCACTTCTTCGGCAAGCCACTCATCGATATTGACAGCACTGTCATCGAGCAGCGTGCTGGTGGCGGCGGGCATGGCGTAAAGCTCCATGGTCGGAAAAGTCAGCTCCGCCAAAGTCGGGGAGGTGGTTTCAGGACGTGCCGCCGTTTCACCAACCCATCCGGTCCCCGGCCCGGAAATCGAAAACGGCTTTTTATAAGTCGTGGTGCTGACCTGGCGGATACCAGCAATCGCCCGGATTGGGGAAACCTCCTTCAAGGATTGCATCACCGCGGCTTCGGTTTCGTCGGGCACGAGATAGCCCCCATCAGGCGGCGATCCTGCCGATAAAGCCTTGACCTCCAACTGCCGCAAATTGGCGGTTTCCCCAGAACGCATATAATTTTCAAAAGCGGCCTTGTGTTGCAGCCCCGCCCCCGATGTTTTACGCTCGCCCAAATGGGGCCGGCGGGCTTTCAGTGCCAGTTCATCGACGATGGCCTTGTGCTCATCGAGCGCGGCATTGATCCGTGCCAGCTTTTCTTCGGTCACCACATCGGTACTGACACGACGTTCGATTTGCGCCAGCCGTTCGTCATTGGCCTCCTTGAAGGCTTCAAACGCGCGCATGAATTCGTCGAAAGACTGCGCAACATCCATGGCGGCGGCTTCACTGTGCATGGCTTTGTTTTCCAGATTACTCACTTGATACTCCTTGCTCCTTGGCTTGCTTTTCGCATCATTTTTGCAGCTTGGCGCAGTTTTGCTGCCAAGCCTTTCGCTTGCGCCATTCCGCCTGCATCCCGCGAGGCAACCAACGCCTTAAAGCCCGACGCAATTGCGATGCGGGCTTGTGAACGCGTAAACCCGGCATCCCGCACGAGCCAGCGTTCAAATTCCCGTTCGGTGGGAAATCCTTGGGTCATTGAAATTTTCTTGATTTTCTCAACCCGGGCGCCGGGCAACATCGGAAAGGTGACCACCGAAATTTCCCAAAGATCGACCTCGATCAACTGCCGGGTGCCCCGTGCCCGGTCCTTGCGCCCCTTGACAACCTGATAACCGATCGACAGACCATCGAGCGCCCCGGCACGCATCAGGCTGAGAACTTCCCGGCCGCGTGCCACATCCGACAACAGCTGACCTTCCACATAAAGACCGCGGTCATCTTCCCGGATTTCGTGCCACACCCCGATGGGCTCGGCCGGATCATGCTGAAACAGCATCTTGATGCCGCTGACCCCGCGGCGCTTGAGACTGTTTTGGAACGCCCCCCGCATCACGATATCGCGGCCCAAATCCTCCACCCCAAAAAGCGAGGCATAGCCGGAAATGCGGCCACTAAGATCGACTTCGCGCAAATCAACAGGCGCAAATTTTGTTTCAAGCTGAGATGTCGTCATGATATTTTTTGAAAGGTTGAAGTTACTGAACGTGTCGAAGCCGTGATCTTTGCCACTTTATACCAGCACCCCCTGGCCTTGCCTTGCAGGCCGTGGAACTTACGCAGAAATTTCAAAGGGATGTGAAAGAACCTCAACGGTCAAGGACAAAGACCGCCGGTCTTATTCGTCATTGTTGAGCGGGGCATAGCCCAGTGCCTGGCGCTTTTCGTCGTCAGTCAAGAAATCGGCCTGCGAAATCCGTTTCCAACGCGCCTCACGTTCCGGCGCCAAAGCCTCCACCTTGTCGAGATCGGGCACCAGTTCCACCCCGCCGCCAAAGGCTGGGCTCAACCAAGTTGAAAAGGCCCGGGCTGAACGATTAACCAGCGGCAACACGGTGCTGCGCCAGAAACTGCGATTGGCTTCGGCATAATTCGAATAGGTATTGTCACCAGGAATCCCAAGCAGCATCGGCGGCACCCCAAAGGCCAGCGCAATCTCTCGTGCGGCAACATGTTTGGCATCGATGAAATCCATGTCACGCGGTGAATAGCCAATCGCCTTCCAATCCAGCCCCCCCTCAAGCAGTAAGGGCCGCCCGGCATTGGCCATTCCCTGAAACCCTTGCTCCAGCTCGGCTTTAAGGCGTTCGAACTGCTCCTCTGTCAGCCGCCCATCTCCTGCAGAATAAACCAGCGCCCCGGAAGGCCGGGCCGAATTATCCAACAGCGCCTTGTTCCATTTGCTCGCCGCATTGTGAATATCGATGGCAAAGGCGGCCACCTCCACCGGGCTCAAACCGTAATGATCATTGGTTGGATGAAACAGCGCCATATGCAGGATTGGGCGCACCGGCCGCAAGCTTTGATCGAAGATCACCTTCGCACCGCCGGCTGAATATTCATAAGCCTCAGCCCAGCCTTCCGCGCCGGGAATGACTTTCATCCGGTCGGGCCGCAACACATGCAGTTCACGGATTTTACCGCCAACTTCCACCGCCTCCAGATAGGCATTGCCAGCCACCAGCAAAAAGCCATACCAGCTTTCCAACAAATCAGGGGCGCATTCGATCACATTGGGGGCCTTGATCAAATCCAACAACGGGTGCTGGCTCAAATGCCGTCCCTCTTCAACGGCCACCAACGGCACCGAGGCGGCCGCTTCGGAAATCATCCGCACGCAACGATAGACCACCGGGTTCATGGCAAAACCCTCACGGGCCAGATCGGCATAGTTGCGTGGTGTCCAAACCGGCTGCCCCTGGCTTTGAAAAGCGATCACAGAGGCCGCTGCACTTTGCTTCTGCTGCCGCATTTGGGAATCATCGACAGAACTTGAAACATGTTTGGCCGAACGCCGCGGCGCCAACCAGCGTTGAAAAAAAGCGGGCAAAGCCACCTCCATCAAAAGTTGCAATTTAAAATTGAAGAAATTCTAGAATTGCCGGATCCGAACGCCGCTGCCGCCTTGCAACAACAGTTCGGTAATCGCCCAAACCAGCGCATCGACCCGATCAGGGCTGCGTCCATGCGCCCGGCCATCGGGACCAAGCGCGCACATTTGATCTTCCAAAGTGTCCAGCCGCCCAAGATGCGAAACGCGGCCCTGTTCATAAAGCGCTGAAACGGGTTCCGCCCGGACCCATTTCCCCCGTGTGGCCCGAACCGAGCGCACCGGAATGTTACGATCGACCTGATGGATCACACTTGCCACCAGATCGCCACCTTGGTTGACTTCTGCAACCAAGGCATCCGCCTCATAAGTGTGATAAGCGGCCACCGCGGCATGCGCCCAACCAAGAGGGGCGGCGGCCCGAACCGAACGGTCCGCCAAAACAATCGCACGCGGCGCACCATTATCCCCCGCCGCCAGTCCCGCAACGATAATGCCGCATTCATCGGAACGGCCATGACTGGTCACCGGCGGATCTACAGCCACCACAATACGCGTCAAGGGCGGCGCCTCCTGGAGCCGATAATGTTCGATAGTCTGGCGCTTCCACAGGGCATTGGCGTGATCTTCGACCAATTCCCCATCCAATTCCTGACGCCCCAGCCGAGTTCCCTGATATTTGCCGACAATGGTCTGTAAAAAAGCCGGCGCCAGATTATGTTTATTGTCCGCGGTCTTTGAGCGGCTGATCACAGTGGCAGGATCGGCCATGATTCTTTTCAGAATTGGCACCGCACGCGGTGTCGTGGTGATCACCTGGCGGGGCTGCTCGCCAAGCCGCAAGGCAAACTGCAACATGTCCCAGACCTTGTCAGGATAGCGCCATTTCGCCAATTCATCGCACCATGCCGCATGAAATTGCGGGCCGCGCAAACTGTCTGGCTCTTCGGCCGAAAACAATTGCGCCACCGAACCATTGGGCCATGTCAACAACCGCCGGCTGGGGATAAATTCAGGACGCTCGGCCGGGGCATGAACGGCCAGCAAGCCTGATTCGCCTTCCACCATAACGGTTTGCACATCGTGCAAGGATTGCCCAACCAGGGCTATCCGGCGCGCCGGAGCCCTTGCAATCGGCGGCTGGCCCAGGGCCATGGCGCGCACCCATTCCGAACCGGCACGGGTTTTCCCGGCACCACGCCCCCCAAGGATCAGCCAGGTCGTCCATGGCTCCCCCTGATCGGTGGCCATCGGCGGCAATTGATCATCGCGCGCCCAAATCTGCCAGTCATATTTTAGGGCGCAGCGCTCAGCGGCGTTGAGTTGGCTCAAAAAGTGATCCAGCATCCCGCTCTTCAAGCAGGCTTTCAAGGCGGCGCGCAATCTCATCGCGGAGGGCGCCCGCATCACTCTCGAAGGTCGCAGCAGCGGTTTGTTGGGCTCCCTGTTCGGATCGGACTTTGTCATCAAATTGCACAATTTTTTCAAAGGAACGAACTAGCGATGTCAATGTTCGGGCACTCCTCTCGCCCTGTGATCCCAAAGTTCCCGGATCACTGTCTGAATTGATGATTTGTGATCTCATTTCAAATTCATGAAGCTCCCGTTCCAACGCCGCATAAAGCCGGTTGATCATCGCCAGGCGGCGGTTTGCACGACTGACAGAAGCAAGTGGCGGATCGTCAGGTGTGACGCTTATACGGCTGCAGTGTTTGGCGCGGGAAGAACGCACAGGCCACCCTAGAGCGCGGCGGATCTGATTGAAACGATAGCGGCTAAGACCATGATCGGCACATATTTTATTAATCGACAATCGCTCGACGAGATAGTCACGCTCAATGGCTGCAAGCCGTTCAGTCCCCAATGTTTCAAGAAATGCCTGATCTTTACTGGATAAATTGTCTTGATCACGCGGTTTGGGAGGCTGCAACGATTCCTCCCCGTTTTCGTGCTCAGACATCGACGTATTCCACCCCGCGATTACTTCAGCCATAAAAAAACGCGACCCTCAGCGAAGGCCGCGCCTGTCATTAATCTCTGTCCCCAATTTAGCGGTTATATCAGATTTGTCGTTATATCAGATTTCCTGCTCACTTTCCTGCCCACCACCGCAAGCAAATCAACCTCTCCTCACAAAAATCTGATTATGCCTTATACATACAGCAACACCGTTACGCTGTCAACTGCAATTTTCCAAAATCTTCTTTTATTTTGATCTTGCGGTTTCAGTGAACGGGATTGAGTTTATTTTCGAGCTGCTCAGAAAAGACCGTCTTTCCGACTTCCCCCAACAGTGCCGCCCCCTCTGCGATACCAGCGCTGTGATGGTACAAGGGCTGTGAAACACGCCACAACTCTTCATAGGTTAATCGTGCATAACGAACGGAACCTGCAGCATCATTGTCGACTATATAAGTGGCGTTACTCCCGGCCGTTCCGCGCCGCAGGGTGTCACCCGTCAAACTCATCTCGGTCCCTAAGATGAGTTGTTCATTGGCATCCGCCAAACAGGGATGTGTGGCCCAACGCCCCAAAATCGCGCCCGTTTCACTGGCAACAACTTTTCCCATGACGTCAATAAAGGCTTTGGTTGCAATATGGTCCTCGACGTCGCAAAAGACAAAGCGCAACGAAATATCATGCTTAGCCAATTGCGCAGCGCGGGTGACAAGGGCATAGCTCATTGGCGTGCGTGGGGAAACCGCAACGAGCAGCATCGATCGGCTCTGACAGCACTCTGAATGCTCAGCCTCAAATTGCGCCAAAAACTGATCGATGACTTTACCGGCCTGACGAACCGCATCCAACCACCTGTTATTTGCTTGTTTCTTTAGTTGTGTAAAAAAATCCATCGTTTTCGTTCTCTATCCAGCTAAAAATTTATTATTTTAAGGGCAGGGGACACAGAACTCACATGCTTATCGAGACAGGCCCATAGTGTATGAGCATCTTCACCAATCTCAGCCGCATTCGGTTAGGCACGGACAAGAGGAATAAACCAAAGTGGTCTCTTTCATCTGCTGACAACAACAATCATGATCGAGATCAATTAAAAAAAAATGAGCCCCCCCAAATTTTTCGCTGGGCGGGCTCATTTTTTTCAGAGCAGCTGTTAACACCTCAATTCTAAAATTTTTTGCTCGCACGGTGAGGATGATGATCCGCCAGATCAAGCACCTCGCCATAGTCAGGTGTCTCCGGAACCAGGGTTAGCGTTGGACGCCCGTTTGCGTCTCTTTTTTCCTTGATGTCATCATCTGCATCTGCCCTGAACGAAAAGACTTTGACCGGCTCTGGAATGACAATTTGCTCTTCCGCAACCTCTGACTCAGCCTCTAAGGCTGGATCGTCAAAATCTTCATCGTCATAGTCCCTGATTTCTGGCTTGAACATTTCTGCAATTTTCCGGCTACGGCTGAATTTTTCAGCAATTTTCTGGACCGAAGCAGTGTCGTCAACATTTTGTGGTTCCGAAACATCGGCAAGAATCGGATCTTCAAGAGTTGGCGGATTAGAAGCTTGGGGTACGGGATCCGACATCGGCTCAGGCAAATCTCCCGGCTCTTCCCTTGAAGGCGCCACCCCTTCCAATTCATTGACGGCGTGAGGCGCCGCATTCTTGC
>WGBT01000187.1 GCA_015494185.1 Hyphomicrobiales bacterium
GCTGGACATGGTGTTCTCCTTTGGTACTAGGTTATAATATACGTTATAATAGGAAAACTCAACCTTGCGTGAAATCGTACCGGAAAGTTGACAGGCTCCTAACGGCCAAATTTTTTCATTGCCCTGTAAAGTGTCAATGAGCGTTTAAAAGTGACCCGGTTTTGGCATTTAAAATTGACCCACCTTTGAGGGGCAAAGCCAATAGGCGAGATGCCCTCATATAGCGAGCTCGTCTATTGGCTTTGCTTGCGCTGCGGCTTATTGAACGCGGCTGTTTTTGCTCTGTGCAAAGCGGAACGATTCATTGCCAGTCTCTATGATTGAGCAATGATGCGTAACCCTGTCCAGAAGCGCCGTTGTCATCTTGGCATCGCCAAAGACCGACACCCACTCCCCGAACTCCAGATTTGTTGTGATGATAACGCTGGTTTGTTCATAAAGCTTGCTAATGAGGTGGAACAGCAACGCCCCGCCGGATTTTGGGAACGGGATGTATCCCAGTTCATCAATGATCACGCAGTCCATCTGGGTAAGTTGCCGGATGATTTTGCCAGCATTTCCCTCGGCCTGTTCTTTAATCAGGGCATTGATGAGATCGACAGCATTGTGGAAGCGGGCCTTTTTTCCCTGATTGATAAGCGCCGCCCCCAAGGCGATAGCAATATGGGTTTTACCGGTTCCGGTGCCACCAACAAGGATCAGGTTGTGGGCATCCTTTGTAAATTGGCCGGTGCAGAGCTGTTCAATCCCCGGCTTTTTCACCGCAGATATACCATAATCAAACGTGGCAAAGTCTTTGTGATGGGGGAACTTTGCAACGCGCATCTGATATTCGATGGACCGGACGCGCCGCTCGACGGTTTCCGCCTCAATCAGTTGTTTGAGTGTCGTGCTCAGGTTCGGTGGCGTGCGGCTGGCTAGCAGGTCCTGAGCACAACCCGCCATGCCGTGCAATCTCAAGGCTTTCAGCCCTTCTATCAGTGCGTTCATGCCACATCTCCTTGTGTCGCATATAACACCTCATAGCGTTTGCAGTTCGCTTCTGGTGCCACTTGCAGGGGTGGATAGAAATGGGCCTTAGGCAACGGATCAATAACGGGCTCAATCAGTTGATTGATCAGGTTAATAATAGCCGGAAGCCGAAGTGTGTGTTGTTCAACGGCCATGTCGCAAGCCATTCCAACGGCATCAATCCCATGTTGCTGAACCAGCATCAGAAGCTCGACAAAGTCGCGATCTCCCCCTTTTTCCTTCATATAGAGCGACTTGATCCGGTTCATAGATGTCGGTAATTCCCACTCCAGAAACGGCGCGCCATCCCGCAAGGCCCCAGGTTTGCGTAACAGAAGCGGTACATAGTGCCACGGCTCAAAATAACTGATATTCTTTGTAAACCTGCGTCTGTGTTCGGCGATGATCTTCTGGTCGGCAACCAGAACAATCCGCCCGGCATAAGCGCGCAACGAGATATGGCGGCCTGCATATTGGGCCGGAACGCTGTAACGATTGCTGTGATACTGAACAAGGCAAGTGGAACGCACGCGCACCGCCTTTTCTACATAGCCATCAAAACCAACTCCGAGCGGGCGTAACTCTGCCTGTTCCTTTGCAAATATCGCATCAATCGTCTGATCCTTCTGGTCAGGGTGCGAACGGGAGCCGAGTTCATTGCAGCGCAAAGATAACCAGGCATTCAGCGTATCCAGATCCTCAAAATCCAGCTTCGGGGTAAACAGCCATTGGCGGATATGCTGAACCTGGTTCTCGATCTGCCCTTTCTCCCAGCCAGATGCGGGCGTGCAGGCGACCGGTTCCATAACATAATGGTTCATCAACGCCAAAAATCGAGGATGGTATATCCGATCTTTTGAGCGTGACACATAGGTTACCATCGTCTTTGGATTGTCGATGATCACCCGACGTGGCACTCCGCCGTAAAACGATAGCGCACGCACAAATGCATCCAGGACCATCTCCTGAGATTCACCCGGATAAGCCACAATGAAAGGCTTGCGGCTATGGCACAGGCGGAAATGCGCAACTTTGATCTTTTGCTCCACGCCACCCAGAACAACGTGCTCCTCGCTCCAGTCAAATTGCACCGCATCACCTGCTTTAAAATGCAAGGGAATATAGGCATGCAGCAGTTCTGATCCATCTGCCTTCAGCGCTTTTACAAATCGACAGACCGGAGAATATGAACCGGTATACCCCTCTTCAACCAGTTGCTCATAAAGCTTCACAGCGGTACGCCGTTCTCGACGGGCCCGTTTCTGATCTTGCTCAAAAAGGCTGCGTAGGCGGTCTTCAAAACCCTGTAACTTGTGCCGGACCGGTGGTTGGCTGCGCTGATAACGCGGCGGTGTTGCATCGTTCAGATACTTCTTGATCGTATTACGTGACAACCCCGTATCCCGGCTCACAGACCGAATACTTCGCCCATCCCGCAAAACCAAACGACGGATCTTTGCTGCACTTTCCATTAATATCACCTGCTCATTCTCCGCGACCAAATACGCGGATGTTAACAAAACAGGTGGGTCAATTTTAAACGCCAATTACCCACCCAAGTGGGTCAATTTTGCACGCCTATTCACAACAAGGGCGAGGTTGTCACGGTGGACGGTGTTTATACTGGGTCGGCTACGGATTTTGTTATTCGTGAGCGCTATGAACTGCTGAATATCGCATCACAACAAAACAACCTGAAAGCAGCTGTAGGGGCTGCAGTCCCTGATTACATGGCGGGCGATATTGATGCACAGGTCTATTTCTACAA
>WGBT01000188.1 GCA_015494185.1 Hyphomicrobiales bacterium
CTTGTGCTGCCTGAACCAGGCTTGGTTTGCGTCCGCCCCGGCCGCCCCGGCCGGCCGCCCCCCTCAAATCTTCAGCTTAGCTGGAAGGCCTTTGCACCCCCGCCTCTAGCTCATTGCAGCGTCAGCCCAAATGATCAGGACCCGAATAATCGAGCCAACCAGCCGTGTTTTATATTACTCGTAATCAACAAAGCTGCAATCAAAATCACGCTCATTGGAATGCCATACATCAGCCAGACAGCCCAACCGTGGGTAACCGCCAAATTGGTGACGGACAGGCCGGCAACCCGCGTAATTGCGCTGATTCCAAAGGCTGAGAGCAGGCTGGACACGCGACCCTGGCGGGTGGTTCGGGCGTGGCCCAAATACAACACGACCACAAAAACGAAAACGAAAGGGTAAAGCAGGCTTGAGAACCGCTGATGCAGTTCGGCGCGAAACTGGCCCGGCGCCCGGTGATAGAGCTTGTCGTCAGGCGCAGGATAAAGCAGTTCCGGCAAATAGCGCGCACGCGGACCAAGGGAGACTTTGCCCTCTCTTTTGCTGAAACTGGAAAGGTCAAAGACATATTGGTCGAAGGTCACCGTTTGCACTTCAAGACTTTTGCGATCTTGCCGTTGCACATGGCCCTTGACCATGATCAGGTAAGGCGCCCCATCGCTTTTGATCACCCGGCCACGTTCGGCGAGATAAGTGATGACTTGTTTGGAATCGCGCTGGTCATGAACCAAAAGGCCAAGCAGATCGCCATTTTCATCGCGGTCACGGAGGTGGAATGTAATGCCCCGTTCAGGACTGGAAAATTGCCCGGGCTGCAAAATGGTGGAAATCAGATCGGCCCGGATCTGAACGATATATTCCTGTAAGACCCGAACGCTTTTGGGCTGAATATAGAAATTCACCAGCGCGATGAAGGCGGTCACCAGCAGCGCCAACACCAGCAAGGGTTTCAAGAAATAAGACTGCCGCGCCCCGGCTGCGGTCATCACAATGAGTTCACTATCATTGTTCAAACGATTGAAGGTGTGAACGGAGGCGATCAGCAAGGCGATCGGTAAGATCAGGGCGGTCACATTGGGAATGGCCAGCGAGGTGACTTTGAAAAAAATCGGAAAGCTTTGCCCTTTGGAGGTGATCAAGGACAATTGTTTCAATGCGGTTGCAATCCAGACAATGGAGGTCAGGGTCGAGGCCACCATCAAGGTCGCCCCCAAAGCTTGTTTAAACAAATAACGTCCAAACAGATCCATATAACTCAACCGCTCGCGCCTAAAAGGATTGTCTGTGATAGCATGAATAAACATGAACGAAATGACCCATCGGCCTCTTTCGAAACATGATAGACCATCCCCGTCAATCCCCGCAGCAGAGCCTTCCCGTTGTCCGCTGGTCACGGTTGCGAAAGAAAGTTGCAAAGAAAATGGTTGGTAAAACCAAGACCGTTTGCTGTTTCGTTTGTGGGTTGGATTTATGATCAAAATATGAGCATGGGGCAGAAAGAAGCTGGAGGTCTTGATTTTTTCACCCCCCAAGTATAAGCCTCAAATGAAATAGAGATGAGACAAACTGAGTTAGGGGAAGTGGCCAATTAAAATAAGTTTTTACGATATTTGTGTATGAAATGCATAAGCTGATCTTGTGATTTATTTTAAAAATATGGCCATAAGGTCGTCATGACGGCTGTTGTCGCATCTTGGTGCGATCAGCGAAGAAGCGAAAACAATCAGAAGCAGGAAGTAAATATGACCAAGCCGGCGAAGATGACATTTGCTGACCTCAAACTTCCGGAAAAGGGGATCGTCACCCTTTTGGTCGGCGATGAGCTGGACCTCGGCGAGATCGGCCGGGCGCTCGATGAGAAAACCCGCGGTCAATTGACCAAGGCGGCTCAATTGCAGCAGTTTTCCGGCAAGAAAAAAACCGCCATGAGCCTGCCTTTGCCCCAGCAGGCGGGCCTTGACGAGGTGCTGCTCATCGGGGTTGGCAAGGCGTCGGAAAACAGCGCCGAAGACTGGCTGAATATTGGCGGTTACATGACCAAGAGGCTGATCCACATCAAAGCCAAGAAAGCCACGGTCGTTTGTGATCTGGAAAGTCTGAAATCCGGACTGGCCGGTTCCGAAGAAGCCAAGGCCGTGGCGGCGGTGGCGGCTGGCGCCTTGCTTCAGAATTATCGTTTTCTGAAATATAAAACCAAAATCAAACGAGATCCCCGGCTGCGCAAATTTATCGTTGCCTGCCGTGAGCCTGACCAGGTGCGCACCGCATTCAAGGCGCGGCGGGCACAGATCGAAGGGGTCTATCTCGCCCGTGATCTGGTCAATGAGCCCGCCAACAAGCTGGGACCAAAGGAATTTTCGCAAGTTGCCGCAAAACTTTCCGATCTTGGTGTCGAGGTTCAAATTCTCCGTCAGAAGGCGTTGCGGAAACAGCGGATGGGGGCGTTGCTCGCCGTCGGTCAGGGCAGCGCGCGCAAACCGCGGGTGGTGGTCATGCGCTGGAATGGCGCCGATGACAAATTCCAAGCCCCGCTGGCCTTCATCGGCAAAGGCGTGGTTTTTGACACCGGCGGGATCTCGCTCAAACCGGGGGCTGGCATGGGCGACATGAAGGGCGATATGGGGGGCGCGGCCTGTGTCACCGGGCTGATGCACACCCTGGCCGCCCGCAAGGCCAAGGTCAATGCCGTGGGAGTGATCGGCCTGGTTGAAAATATGCCAAGTTCAAAGGCTTACCGCCCAGGCGATGTGGTCAAGTCAATGTCCGGCCAGACCATCGAGGTGCTCAATACCGATGCCGAAGGGCGGTTGGTGCTGGCCGATGTCCTTTGGTATGCGAAGCAGCATTTTGCTCCCGAATTGATGATCAATCTGGCCACCTTGACCGGCGCCATCTTGGTTGCCCTTGGCAAGGAATATGCGGGGCTGTTCAGCAACAATGACGCGCTGGCCAAAAAACTGATCGCTGCCGGCCAGACCACCGGTGAAAAAGTCTGGCGGATGCCGCTTGCCCCCAAATATGACAAAATGATCGACAGCCAGGTTGCCGACATGAAAAATATCGGCGGACGCTATGCGGGCTCGATCACCGCCGCGCAGTTTTTACAGCGTTTCGTTGGCGATGTCCCTTGGGCGCATCTGGATGTGGCAGGCACCGCCATGGACGCGGAAAAAACCGATATCAATCCAAGTTGGGGCTCTGGCTTTGGTGTCCGTTTGCTCGATGAACTGGTCCGCGAGCATTATGAGAACTAAACTGCCTCAGCCGGCGCCAGCTTCTTGCTGATCTGGCGTCTGGCAATAAATTTTCCATAATATCCATTATGCGAATGACGGATGTGGTGCTGATACGGCTAACAGGTCTTTGTTTTCAAAGAGCTATTTCCAAAAATCTGGGGCGGTTGATGGGAAAGCCGTTGCTCTCAAAGAGAAAGATGGTGTAAATCCATTGGCAAGCCAACCAATGGAATATTTTCATGTCTGATACTGACACGCGCAATCGTATTGAAGACCTGTTGCAACTGATGGCGGCCTTGCGGACCCCGGGGACGGGGTGCCCGTGGGATCTGGCGCAGGATTACAGCACCATCGTGCCTTATACCATCGAAGAGGCTTACGAAGTCGCCGATGCGATTGCGCGCGGGGATATGGCGGATTTGCGCGATGAGCTTGGGGATTTGCTGTTTCAGGTGGTGTTTTATGCGCGTCTGGCCGAAGAGGATGGGCTGTTTGATTTTTTCGACGTGGTCACCGGCGTCACCCAGAAGATGATCCGCCGGCATCCCCATGTGTTCGGTAACAGCCCTGCCCGGTCCGATCGGGACCTGCAGGCGCAGTGGGATCATATCAAGCACGCAGAACGCACCCAAAAACAGCTCGAGGAAAGCAAACGTGCGGTTCCAAGAACCAGCCTGCTTGACGATGTGCCGCTTAGCCTTCCTGCTTTAATGCGGGCGGTCAAGTTACAAAATCGGGCCGCCCGTGTTGGTTTTGACTGGCCCGATTTGCTGCCAGTTCTCGACAAGCTGCATGAAGAATTGGCCGAATTTGAAAACGAACTTTCGCCTCTGCTCACCGAGGATGGTTCAGGAAGTTATCAGGCTGACAGAAGTGGGTCGTCAGCAGCACGGCCCTCCGATGGCTCTCTTTCCGGCGAACAGAAAGACAAGATTGAAGATGAACTTGGTGATTTGCTGTTCGTCATTGCCAATCTGGCGCGGCATCTCAAGATTGATCCTGAAAATGCCCTGAGGCGATCCAATGACAAGTTTGTGCGCCGTTTTCGCCATATCGAACAGCGCCTGGCCGAACATGGCCGGTCGGTGGAAGATGCAAGCCTCGATGAAATGGAATATTTTTGGAATGAGATTCGCCACGCCGAAAATCACAATTTGAAAAGAGCCAAATAAGGCCCGTGTGCCCCCTTGAGAGCACAAGCCCTTCAAGCGCACCGTTTTTTCGGATAAAATTGTTTTGTGGAACAAGATTTTAGAGTAGAAATCCGGTTCGCATGTGATCAGATTTTCACCTTATTGATTTTGATCCATCTCCCATTCAAGTCATGTGAAAGGCAAGGCAATTGGGAAAACACAGGCCGTCAACAATAAATTAAACTGTAAACGCTACACTTAAACCTTACAAACAGTAAATGATAGCCAAATCTTTGGGCCCAAACCTGTCCTTGCTTTCCATGGTGAGCGGTTTTTGCATTTTCCCAACCTTTGTCAAGGGTGAAACCGCTTCGCGGCTGCTTTCAGCAGCCCTTGACAAAGGTTGGGAAAATGCCAGGGTCTCATCATGGAAAGCGAGGGCTGGTCTACATGGTCTGCATCGTGTCGAGTGCAGCTTTTTCTAGTCAAAGACCTCTGGTATAAGCCCCCAGAGGGGTAAACGGTGTGAGAGGCAAAGCGCGTGACAAGTCTTACAACGATAGGGGCGATGATTCCAAAACACCTTGATATTTGGGAGTTTTCAGAAGATCGTCATGCCATGCTTTCCACCGAACTCCGCCCCGGTGAACGGCTCAGCTGGGTGGGCTGTCCGCATCCTTTTCGCTATGCCGCCAAAGCTCTGCCCGTGGCGCTGACCGGTATTTTACTGGCGGGGTTTGCCGGCTTTGTGCTGGCCGGGCTGTTCGGTTTTCAATGGCCCACAGTGGCGCAATTGGCCCATCCTTTCGCAGCGGCCGTGTTGCTCCTTCTCATCGCCGCCCTTGGCATGATGTTTTGGCCGCTTTGGTTGGGCTTTAAAGCAGGACGGACATTTTATGCGATAACCACTCAGCGTGTCCTTATTTTTGATGGCGGCCTGTTCAGCACGGTGGTCCGTAGTTTTGCCCCTGAATGCCTCTCGCAATTACGGCGCCGGCAGTATCGGGATGGCTTTGGCGATTTGCTCTTTGAAGCCAGCTGCGATCAGATCGAGACCACCGGGCCTGCCGATAGCACCGCGGGCTTTTATGCTGTGGCAGATATCCAGACCGTGGAGAATTTGGTTCGCAAATTGATCAATCCCGATCCGCCCAAACAAATGGATTTGCTCAGGCCTCCCTATCGACTATAGGGGACCGCGCCCAACAGGTTTGTGAAACCCGTGCATAGATGTCATTTTGACCCATAACCCGTAAAAAGAGCTAACCGCGGATTTTGGATGTTGCGGCCGCGTTGAGACATGTGAAAAACCAAGTGATACCGGAGGTATTTTTCATTTTTTTAGAGTAAATTTAATGGCATACGAGTCGATGCCAGGGGGTGCCGGTATGATTTCAGTATCTTGCCGATGGAGCATTCGTGATAGCTGACGCCGAAGCGCTGTTTCACGGCCGTCTTAAGATCAATCTTCCATCAACGGACTATACCGTCTTTCTCAAGATCCAAACCTTCAAGAACGATCTGTTTCAACCGGGTGCGTTTATCGGCGGACAGTTTTGGCGTGCGCCCTCGAGGCTTGCGGCTGATGAGCCCGCAGGGGCTTTGCTGCGTTGAGGTAATGCACCCGGTCGCGCAGGGGCTGCCGGTCCATGCCGCCCAATCTTGCCGCCTCTTTGCGGCTGATACCCTCAAGCACCAGCGCTATCGCCGGCAAACACCTCGCCTGATCGCTGTCCTTGCTCCTTGTTGCCAACGGCTTTCAGCACCTCTTGGTATTATATTTATTGCAGATCACAGCCATATGGCAAACATAGCAGCAACAAGAGCGGCCGAAACTGTCAACGCTCCCTGAAGGCCTTGTAAAAATTGTCACGCAAAGGCTTGAGAAGATAGGACATCACCGTACGCTCAGAGGTACGGATCATGACTTCTACCGGCATCCCCACACTGATCTTGCGGTGACCAAGGCGGCGCAGTTGCGTATCGGGGATTTTGATGCGCACCGTAAAAGAGTGGTTCTGGCAAGCCGCCTGCCCCCCTGTTCCGCCCTGTTCCCGGCTCTGGTCGGCAGAGCGGAAGACCACTTCTCCTTCAAGCTGGGGGGTGATACGTTGATTGAAGGCAACAAACCGCAAGACCGCCTTTTGGCCGATGTGGACCTGATCAATATCGGCCGGTGAAATTCTGGCCTCAACAAAAAAACGGGGGCCTTTGGGCACGATATACATCAAAGGTTCTCCAGGAGCCACAACACCGCCAATGGTCGTGTTTTCAGATCATGGACAATGCCCGCCCTTGGCGCCCTGATCTGCGTGCGCTGCAGACGGTCTTTGGCACTTATGACTAGAATGTCAGCCTGCATGCTCATCAGTGCGCACCTTGTGAAATTTTTCCGCCCTGTTTGCGGTGTGCCCCTGCCAGGCGGACAATGCGCGACTGTCTAATATCGGCCAGCACCTGATCGCGCGGACCATAATGAAGGGGCGCGCCATCTTCCAGAAAAAGCAGCTTGTCCAGGCTGGCCAGAACCGATTTGCGATGGGCGATCACGATGACGATGGACCCGGCGCGCCGCAACCGGTTGATGGCGAGATTGAGCGCCTTTTCGCCTTCTGAATCGAGATTGGAATTGGGTTCGTCAAGAACCACAAGAAAAGGCGGGCCAATGACGGCGCGGGCCAGCGCGATGCGCTGACGCTGCCCTGCCGAAAGATTGTAATGTCCCGCACCAAGCCGGGTGTCATAGCCCTCAGGCAGGCGCAAAATCATGTCATGGGCTCCCGACAAGCGCCCGGCCGCCAGAATATCATCAAAGGAATAATCTGACTGAAAACGGGCAATATTATCGGCAACCGTGCCCTCAAACAGCTCAATATCCTGCGGCAGATAGCCAAGGCTCTTGCCCAGCCGTTCTGCGCGGTACTGCCCAGGCTCGGCACCATCAAGACGAATTTCACCTGAAGCAGGTGGCCAGATATTGAGAAGGCCGCGTGCAAGCGTTGACTTGCCGCTGCCGCTGGCGCCGATGATTCCTAGAGCCTCACCGGCCTCAAGCGAAAAGCTAACACCGCGGAGAAGCAGCCGATGGCCCACAGGGGCCCTAATGGACAATTTATCAACCGTAAGGCTTTGTTTGGGGGCTGGCAGATCTGCTTCTATCCGGGGCTTTTCCCCAACCTCAGCTTTCATCGCCTGCCACCAGTCCAAAAGACGGCGCCCGCCTTGCAAAACCTCACCAATCGTCCGCCATTGGGCAATGGTTTGATCCAGAGGCGCCATAGCCCGCGAAAATAGAATTGAAGCGGCAACAATGGCCCCTGCAGAGATTTCCTGAAGAATGGCAAGCCAGGCCCCAAGCGCCAGAATAAGAGACTGAATCATCAGGCGGAAACTTTTGACCAAACTGCCAAACAGGGCGGCAATCCGGCTGCCTTGGTCTTGAGCGCGCAGGCTGTCCTCATGAAGGTTCTGCCAGTGGCGCTGCAGGGTTTCGACAAGCCTCATGGCCTTGAGAACCTCCCCATTGCGGCGCGCGGCAAGAGCCAGATTATTTTCCTTGTGGGCCAAATCCGCCATTTTGGCAATGGCGGGTTTGCTGAAGCGCTCATTGAGCAGGGTCATTAAGACAAGCAGCAGGGCGCCACCTATGGCAAACCACCCCAAATCCGGATGCAACATGAAAATGACGGCGATATAAACCGGTATCCAGGGCAGATCGAACAAGACAGCCGCCCCGCCGCTGGAGAGAAACTGACGTATAGCCTGCCAGCCGGGCAAGAGCGGTGCCGCCGTGGTTTGACCTGCCCCTTCTGACCGTGAAGCCAAAGGACCCGCAGCCTTTCTGTTCTGTGCCACATCCTCCTGAGCAAAACGGGCAAACAAGGGGCCTGCTATAATACGGTCCAAAACAGCGGCCACCTGTGCCAGAAGCCGCATACGGATAAAATGAAACAGCCCGAAAAAGACAAACAGGACAACCACCAATAGGGTGAGAGCGGCCAGAGTCTGCAAACTTTGAGAGGTCAGCACCCGGTCATAAATCTGCAACATGAACAAAGGCCCTGCCAGCATCAGCAGATTAAGTAAAATACTGAACCCCATCACGGCCCACAGTCCGCTTTTTACGATGGCGGGCACAGACGCCGGCTCCTCATGCTCAGCACGCAGGTCTGCATTACGGATCCGCCTGGGACGGGTGCGGTCCGGAGCTGATATTTTGTGTTTTGCTTTCAAATTGAATCCCGCAATACGGATACGCATAACGGCCTGACACTTCTATGTTTTGTATGTTTTGCAGGGGGCACCTCTGAATAAATTACTGATCTCAGCACAGCCCCCGGCTGACCACCTATGGCTGCCGATCAAAACAGACGAAAAACCCAAAGGTTGTAGTGAAATAGGTTGTTTCATCACAGGCTCCATGATGCTTTTGTCCAATAGAGCTGGGTATTCTACGGAATAAAACTTCCGCAATCCTATTCGTGCAGACAGTGACCTCAATTTACCAATGTTTCCAACTAATACATGCCCGCCTTATGGATGCGCAAGATGCAATGAAAGAAAAAAATCTACATTTTCTCTCATTCTGTCATAGTTACACTAAAAGCACTCCTTGAATTTCAATGACTTAGCGATTGTTTCTTCCTTCTTATGGATTTTTTTCTTAAAATTATCACAATTTCCTATTGAATATCTTGCGCGGCTCGTATAAAAAGCGGCCAAAGCATAACACATAAGGCCAATAACATCGTTCAGAGGCAAAAGCGGGAAACGCCATGACACAAGTAAAGATGTTTGCTAAGGCACTGAATCATAACCACAATTAGGCAAATCCAAACAGGTCTTCGAACTGCCATAAAACGGTTTTTCATTCGCTTGACGGAGCGCTTCGGGTGCGTATCCGAGAAGGTTTTTTTTGTCCTTCATAATCGCTCTGATAAGGTTTGGGTTCTATTCGAGATAGAAATAGCGCAGTTCAATTTCAGGGCCTGTTATAAAGTTTTCTATATTACGGGTTTATTATACGGTCTTCGCAATGCAATAAAAAGAATTTTATTGCAGGTGTTTTTTGGCGTCTTTTTTTTTGGCGATTAGGCGGGGCTGTTAAATCATTGGAATTATTGAAAGCGCCGGGGTTATTGAAAATATATATTGCAAATGTTTAGAGGGGATTGAATTGAGAAGAACTCTGAGATTAAAATGACAATTAATAAAATGATTTTGCGTTAATCATGCAATAAACGGAAATTTTATTCATTAATTTCCACTGCATTTCATATTTTTACTGCTTCAGCAACATCGAAAAAAATTGAAGGAGGTCAGGATGAATTACGATTTTCCCCCGCCCCAGGCGTTTTTTGACAAGGGTGCTCCTGATCCCAATCTCCCTTATGTCTACAATATTCTTGACTATGGTGCCGTCAATGATCCTGCGGTGGACAGTACCGCAGCCATTCAGGCCGCCATTGTTGCAGCCAATGCAGCGGGTGGCGGTATTGTCTATATGCCGCCGGGCACCTATGGTATTTCTGCAAGCGATTTTCTGCCGGGCAAGTCCGGCTCCATCTATCTGCTGGACAATGTCTTTCTCAAGGGCGCCGGCATGGGGGTGACCACCGTTCGCCTGATGGATGGCTCAAGCGACGAAATCACGGGGCTTGTACGCACGGATCCATCCAAGGGAACGCTCAATTACGGCATGGCCGACTTCACCATTGACGGCAACCGTGACAACACAAGCAACACGGTGATTGCCGTCCTGACCGGGGTCAAAGAGCACAATGGCGACGGCATTCCAGACCAGGATGTCTATATTCTGCGCATGGAAGCGAAAAACCATTCGTCTTACGGCTTCGACCCCCATGAGCAGACCCACAGGCTGCTTCTGCAAGACAGTGTGGCCCACAATAATGGCAAGGACGGATTTGTTGCCGATTATCTGGTGGACAGCGATTTCATCGGCAATATTGCCTATAACAATGACCGGCACGGCTTTAATGTCACAACCACCACAAATGATTTCCGCATGACGGACAATATTGCCTATGGCAACGGATCAGCGGGCATTGTTCTGCAGCGGGGGGATTTCGATATTGATATCGTCCGTGATGTGACAATCACCGGCGGCGAATATTACAACAATGGCAAAGAAGGCATTCTTGTGCGCATGAGCGAGGATGTCACCATTGACAATGTCAATGTCCACGATAATGGCACCTATGGGGTCCGCATCAAGGGTTCAAGCAATGTCACCCTCTCCAACAGTACTGTGGCCAACAACTCCCAGCTTGAACATGGCAAATACAGCAATATCCAGATTCTTGACGAGTTTGACAATCTGACCGGAAGCAATTTCAAGGCCTGGCACAATCTGTTTGAAAACAATGTGATTGAGGCCACATCAGCGATCAAGGCCCGCTACGGGATCGAGGAACGGGCGGGCGATGTGGATTACAACACCATTGCTGCAGACAACAGCTTTATCGGGGACCATGTGAACGGCAATGTCAAGCTGACCGGCGCCAACAGCAGCTGGATCGGCTTTGGCGCCACAGAACAAGATGACATTCTGGTGGGCACCGATCAGGACGATACCATTGACGGGCTGGGCGGCGATGACACGATTTCCGGCAAAAAAGGCAATGATACGCTGCTTGGCAGCGCTGGCGATGATGTCATTGATGGCGGCAGCGGCAACGATACCCTCAGCGGCGGCAGCGGCAATGACACGCTTAAAGGCGGCTCTGGTGCCGATCTGGTCTTTGGCGGGGATGGGGATGATCTCATCTTGACCGGCAAGGATGACGATACGGTTCATGGCGGCCTTGGCGCCGATACGATCACCACCGACACAGGCTCCGATCTTGTTCATGGCGGGGATGGGGATGACTTTATCCGCGGCAAGGACGGCGATGACATCCTGCTGGGCGATGCCGGCAATGACATCATAGATGGCGGCAAGCACAAGGACCTGCTCGACGGCGGCGCCGGCGATGACAATCTGAATGGCGGCAGCGGCGATGACGTGCTTGTCTATACGGTCTCGGAAAATGTGGGTGCTGATGATTTCTATGACGGCGCCCTTGGGACCGACACGCTAAGGCTCAGACTGACGGAAGCAGAAAAGGCAGCCCTTCAGGCCGAGATCGATGCCTTTGAGGCCTTTCTGCAACAAAATGCAGATCCCACAACAAAAACGGGGGCAACCTTCAAATTCACCCAGATCGGTCTGGATGCCAAGAATTTCGAAGCTCTTGAGATCGAGATTGTTGACGACAGTATAGTATGATTCGCCATCCCCTTCCCTTGACGCTTACCGCTGCCAGGGCGGCTAAAGCGGTTGGCCTATGAAGGGTAATAAGCAGGGTTGGGGATATCAGGGAAAGAGCGGGAGTGCCGAAAAAGCATAGCTGTACAGCACTCCTCCATTCCCAATATTGATATTTTTTGCCTAGAGTAGAGTAAGAGTATGTTGATGAATTTATATGGTTATATCCTATCCGGGGGGAGTGGAACCCGGCTGTGGCCTCTTTCCCGGCGTGACTATCCCAAACAATTACAAAAACTCGTAGGGGAACACACGCTGCTTCAGCAAGCCCTGGCGATGGCTGTGCAGGCAACCGGCCGTCCACCTGGCGTGATTGCCAACAGAGAACACCGTTTCCAGATCCGCAAACAAGCCGAAGAGCTGGGGCTGGAAAAGGTTGACATTCTTCTTGAGAGCGTGGGGCGCAATACCGCGCCGGCTGCCATCATCGCGGCCCTGAATGCCCTTGAAAAGGATGCTCTTCAAGCGAATGAAGGATATGACAGAAAAGCTTCACGCCAAGAAAGAGCAAACGCGCCCATTGTCTTGCTCATGCCTTCCGATCACAAGATCGAGGACAAGGCTCGTTTTGTAGATGATGTCGCCCAAGCCGCCGAAGCCGCTGCGAAGGGCATGATCGTCACCCTTGGCATCACCCCCCAAAGTCCGCAGACGGCTTATGGCTATATTCGCGCTTCAGACAAAAAAGTCACGGACAGGGTTTTTTCTGTTGCTGAATTTGTCGAAAAACCGAATCGGAAGACAGCCAAGGGTTATCTTGCCTCCGGCAATTATTACTGGAACAGCGGCATTTTCGTCTATTGCGCCCGCACCCTGCTTGAAGAGGCGGAAAGAATTCTGCCTCAGACTTTGGCTTTTTGTAAAAAGGCCCTGAAAAACGCCCGCAGGGATTTGGGCTTCACCCTGCTTGACCATGAAAGTTTCCGGCAATGCGAAGACATCTCCATTGACTACGGGATCATGGAACACACAAACAGGGCTGCGGTTCTACCGGTTGATTTCGGATGGTCTGACCTAGGGTCCTGGGATGCGGTGTGGCAGGAACTTGACAGCGATGAGGATGGCAACAGTGTCAAGGGTGATGTGGTCTTGCGCGAAAGTGAGAACTGTCTTGTCATGAGCGATAGCCGCCTTGTGGCTGGCATTGGTGTCAAGAATCTTGCCATTATCGACACCCCTGATGCCTTGCTTGTCATCAACCGCAAAAAAGCACAAAAGGTGGGCAAGATTGTCAACTATCTCAAGGCGCGAAATCAGCCCGAAGCGGTGATGCACCGGCGCACCTACAGACCTTGGGGCTGGTATGAACAGATCGACCAGGGCGAACGGCACCAGGTCAAGATTCTGCATATTGCGCCGGGGCAAAAACTGTCGGTGCAAAGCCACAA
>WGBT01000189.1 GCA_015494185.1 Hyphomicrobiales bacterium
ATATAACGCGATGGGCTGAAATTGGTGAACCACGCCGCTGCCATAATCCCCGCCACCATGGCTGCAAACAGCGCCATTGGCACCAAAATGCGCCGGGTTTTGGCGCGCGCTGACAAATGCGGCGCCTTGGCCAGCACCAGTTCTGACGCGGCAGGATCTGCAATAAACAGCCGGGCGTCTGGTTGATGACGATAGCCAAGAAGCACCGGTTGTCCCGGGACAACCGGGTTGACACTAGTGAGGTCACGATAAGGCCACTGGGTGAGTTCATCACCTGAAGTGGTGCGAAGAATAATCGCATCAAGCGCAAAATTGGCAATGATCTGATGGGCTTGCGCGGTTCGACCATCATTGTAAGTTGCCGAAAATTCGCTCATTGTTATTGCCAGCCTTTCCTATCAGCTTTTACAGAACCTAGAAACCATCGATGTCGAAAGCTTCCGCCAATCCCTCGCCGGTACGGCTAAGTGATTGCTGGCTTTGGGCAATTTCGGCGACATTGACGGGACCAATAAGCGCTAGCCTATCAACAAAATAGCCCACCAGACGGGCTTGCGCCACCGGAGTTAAAATCCCCAAGGTGCCAATCACCATCAACCAATTGGTCACCACCAGTGGAATGAGAGTCCTCGCCTGCGTTTTCAGTTGAAAGCGCGCCCCTTCAAACAGTGTCTCCCCAACCAAATAATTATACTCGCGAACTTTATAGAAGGCCCCAATGACACCGCGTAACAATGCAACCAAAGCCAACAGGCCATAGAACTTCACCGCAAATAGCGCCAACGCCGTCTTCTCTATCTGCTCAGGCGAGCGGCCTTGGAAAGCCTCCAAATCGGGGCCGAGCCAATAGTAGCCCACAACAATGGCCAGACCATAAATGATGATCTGACCAAACCAGAAGCCAGTGTAAGGCAGATAGAGTGGCCCCGAGGAGGCATTCACCTTCAACGGCCTGTCGCCAAACCGGGTCTCATTGGTCAAAGTGTCATAAAGCAGCGTATTACGCCAAGGGGTGATCCACCCCATCGTCATTGGAATGAGCAAAGCCGTGCCGATATAGATCCAGCCAAAAGCCCAGGGTGAGCCTGCCATGCCCCCACGAATACCGCGCCAGTTGGTCCGTGACAGCCGGTATCGGCGCGCCCGATATTGCGCCACACCGATCAAATAGAAAAAGATCGGCAAAAAGAATAGTTGAACAATTTCCGCAGCCCCCGGCCCGGCCAATATGATCAGCACCAGAAAGGGCAGAAAAACCACCCCAAACACGATCAGAAAGCCCAACAACAGCTCAAGACCGCGGCCGGTATATTCCAATGGCTGCCCATTGAGGCGGATGCCGGACCAAATACGGCGGCGGACTTCGGTCTTGCCCCAGAAATGATAAAGTCCCAAAGTGAGGATCCGCAATATGGCGATCACGAAACTAAGCGCCACCAGTCCTTGGGGTTTGACCCACTCGATGTTGATTTTTTCCCCGCCATAGGAGGCCCTCAATTGGCTAAGCTCTTCCGCTCCTCCCTGACCACCAGCTGTGCCCCCCATATGAACCGGCCGATCTGTCATCCTTCCCCATCTCCTGTCGTGGTTGCAATCGAGTGCGCGCTTTAACTTTCCACGCCGGGGCAGCGATTTGCAACTGGAAAATCCCCACTCCACAGACCTGCAAAATACCAAAAGCCTGGCGCCCCCCTGACACACACCTGGCACATACCTGGCGCACAAGGCGCAAAAATTGGTCTAAATATTGATCCGCGCGGCAGGATCCTGTACCAAAGAACCAGCCGTTTCGGCTTGATGTGATTGGCCTGTTTGGGCCCGCACTGCGTTAACTCTCACGCCGCGGCAGAATACCGCGCGCAGTTTTGGCAGAAGGATGAAAGGCCATGGGTGAACTCCCCCGCTCCTTGCAATTTCTCGTCGATGAACTGAACCGCAAGCGTGATTTGACACCTTCGGCCATGCGCCGGCTCCTGATCGAGGCCGAAGTCAAAGCGGAAGACCTCGAACCCTGGGCCGATTTCGACTATCCGGAAGAAGACAGCTATGGGCGGCAAATGATCTATCAAGGCCCAAACTTTGAAATCTTGACCATGAGTTGGCGCCCGGGCAGCTTTTCCATGATCCATGATCACGGCCACACCGAATGGGGTGCGGTGCAGATTTTCGGTCCCGCCGAACACGCCACCATGCGCATCGATGAAACCGGTCAGCTGATCACCACCTCACGCTGCCGCGTCACGCCTGGTGAAACTGTGGCCGTCAGCCATACTTTGATCCATCAAATGGGCAATCCAACCGAAGATGTCCGCTTCCAGTCGCTCCATGTTTATGGGGTGCCCGAAGATATCGATGTGGTGACCGGCAACGCCCGGCTTTACGACGTCGAGAACAAAAAAATCTGGCGCGGCGATGGAGGAGTCTTCTTTGCCCTGCCGGAACATCAGATCAAGGCGATCGAAGAGGGCCCAAGCGGCGATTTCTCCACCCGGTTGCGCTATCAGGTCGAAGCCATCAAGCGCATGACCTGGATGCATGATGCCGGCATCACCCGCACCGACAATGAACGTCAACAGCTGATCGACAGTTTCTTTTCCAGCGAAAAACAGCTGCCGGCCCTGCTCGAACGGTTGCGCCTGATCACCAATTCCCAAGACAAGCAAGTCAATTCGGTGCAGTGGAATATCATCAATCAGGAACTCAAGGCCGCCGCCAAGCTGGAAGCCCAACTCAAAGCCCGATCCGATGTCAATGATCCGTTTCACAAATATGCCGAAATGTATGACGCCCTGATCTGCCAGCCCAGCCTTGACAGCTTCATGGCCGGCTATATCGACTTCTTCGTTGCCCAAAGCGGAATTGATCTTTCTGAGAAAGAAATCATTTCCATTGGCTGCGGCACGGGGCTTGTCGAAAAGCACATCATGGACAAGTATAACGTCAAGCATGAGGCGCTTTATGGCATGGATCTTTCCGAAGCCATGATCGAAGTCGCCCGCACCCGGATCAATGCCGATACGGGGGATCTATTCGAACTCGATCCAGCCGTGCGGATGTGGGACATTGCCTATTCGGGGCTCAATGTCTACCAGTATATCGACCATCGTAAATGCGCCGACGCCATCCAGAAAACCGCCGATATCGTCAAACCTGGGGGCTATTTTATCGGGGATTTCATCACCCCCGACCACATTCGCTGGTATCCCAATGTGATGTATTCCAATGACAAAAAGATCATCTCCTTACGTACCCCAAGACTGGTCGAAGAAAAGGGCTCCATGTTCCAATATTCCGAGATCACCAATGTCGATCTTTCAAAGGAGCAGATGAGCATCAACTATGCCGGCGAACACCGCCGTTTCCTGCCGCCAATCGTGCGGATGCGGACTTATTTCGAACGCTCCTTCGGTGGACGGGTGGAGCTTTATGATGCGGTTTCGCTGGAACCCATTCCTGAATGGGCCGATAGTTGCCAATCCACCCGCTATATCGTAATGGCCCAAAAAGCGGCCTGACGGGAAAGCAATCTGAGCTGGAATTGGCGTAAGTCGAAGGGCCTAAAGGGCCCCTCCCCTGCGGTCCTTTTCTTACGCGCTCCCAATCCACAGTGTCCCCCCATAAACTAAGCATATTTGTGTTTTGGGTTACTACGGAGGTTGCTGGCAAAGCCCCATTCCACAAAGTCTAAAGGATCATGATGAGCCCGGTGATCAGCGGCCGTAAGTTGTTGCCCATCGCCGCCAGGATGGCGTTCATGGGCATCGCCCTGCAAATGGGCCAGATCGTTGCGCCCCCCATGTCCATGCAGTAAGCCCGCCTTCAGACCACCGATCACCGGCTCTATGGCCGCCCGCCGCCGCAGCGCGCACCGAATCGCCAGCCTCACGTTTGCTTTTGGCTGGCGGTGAAGACCCGGACTTATATGTCGGCTCCAACCCATGGGTGCGATAGCCGTCGTCCACATAGCCCCGCCCAGCCGCGCGACCGCTCGTCCAGACCGCATGTCCTGCCAAACCACTCTCCGCTTGCCACCTGTGAGTAGCTTGCGGTGATCGCGGTCTTGCGCCGCAGGCGCCTCACGGGATGCTAGATCGCACTCGATACCGGCGTCCTGCCCGCCGCCATGTCACACCTTCGCAAACGCCCAGGCCTCAACAGGCTGAAAATCTTGGGTCCCGCCCCGTGCCCATAATCCCCCTGTAATCCGCTATGAACGCGCCTCCCGCGAGATCATCCATTTCGCCGCCAAAAAGCGTATCTTTTTCAAACACATAGACTGCCGCACCGGCCAGAGCCATCGGCGCAACAATGGCCCCCC
>WGBT01000190.1 GCA_015494185.1 Hyphomicrobiales bacterium
TGGCTTTGTAAAGATTTTGCGAGACACACACGGCACAACCTTGGATGACCTTAGGAGAAGAGGAAATCTGGGGGGAAGAGGAAAGCTGGCTGCGAAGAGCTAAAAGCCAAAGGTGAAGATCGCGTTTTTATGGTGCCGCCGCAGAGAATTGAACTCTGGACCTCACCCTTACCAAGGGTGCGCTCTACCCCTGAGCTACGGCGGCTAAAAAGTAAAAACAACGCAAATGAACGGAAGGCCACGCCAGCAAGAGGGCAAATCTTCGTCACCAATACCAAAGCCTCACAAACGGCCTGCGGCACAACTGACAGTGCATGCTTACCGCTCAGCCTCAAGCCCCCGGCTTCTGATCATCAACCTGTCCTTACTTTCCATGATGGAAAACTCGCATTTTACCAACCTTTGTCAAGGGTTAGAACCGCTTCGCGGCCGCCTTCAGCGGCCCTTGACAAAGGTTGGTAAAATGCAAAAACGCTCACCATGGAAACTAAGGACGGATCTGACATGGGCCGCCTGATCCAAGTGCAGCTCCCTCTTACAATGCAAGCCCTGCAATGTCAACGCAAGCTGTGCACCGTTTTTCCATTTGTCCGGCTGCTTTGGGATTCTTTTTGGGCTTCTTCTTGCTGACGGCTGCGCCTATGAAACCAAGGCTTGCAAAGCCCACCATTAACGCCGCTAACGCCGCCGGCAGGTTCGACAGCGATAAACCAGGCGCGGTGGATATTTGCTCTTTGCGCGCGCCTTTTTGCGTTGCAAGGCGAGCCACCGCCGGCAAGTAGGACGTTTCAGGTTGCACCGCACCACAATGGTCGGCCCCCAACGCCTCTGCCGCTCCCTTACTCTGGCTGGCGCAGCATAGGGGGCGGGAAAAGGCGGTTTTGCCGCCGAACGGACCGGTTCGCATCCCATCTTTTTGCGGTCACGCAAAGACAAGCGCTGTAATCTTTGATCCAGAACATAAGCGCCCCCGCAAACGCTGACAGCGGGAACAATATGGCTTTGTTCAAACGCCTCATAAATGGGTTGCAACGACCGCCAGAACCGATACCAGCGATGCCGTTGCCGCCGCTTCAAGGCCGCTGTTGTCAGCCGGAAGGGGAAGGCATGCACATACACCCGTTTCTGACCGCCACGAAAGGCCGCCGTGACAATCTCATGGATTTCATCCATGACGGCATTGGTCATGGCAAAACATCCAGAGGAAGAACAGCCCCCATGAATCAACAGATGAGACCCGGTGCGCCCAAAAGCACGATCGAAATTATTGGGAAAACCAAGATTGATCGACCGCGGCCAGCGTGCTGAATATTGCCCCAACTGCCAATTCGACACGGTATAAATCCCTTCGGGAGCCTGTTTGTCCCCTTCAAAGAGCTTGGGGCCAAGGCGGCCGGAAAACTTGCAAATCTTATAGGCTTTGAACAAGACATACCGGCCCCGGTTGCGGTTCTCGCTCAGGCGGCGCAACATCCACAATTCCAGCCGCGCCTCTTGCTTGAAGATACGAATGAAGACCGGCGCCCCCAATGTCAGCCCCCGGGCTTTGAGCGCGCGCGCCAAGGCCTTACTGGATGGCGTTTGCGGTTGGTAATCAACCAAGGGAAATGAGCCGGCCTGAAGGCTTGGCTCGGGCGCTGGAAGGGCGGCCAGCTGGGGTGTGGACGTTTGCAACGGCGGGGTTCTCTTGCCAACAGCCGGCAAAACGGGCTTGGTCTGCCCAAGTTTGGTCTGGCTGCGCTTTTGAACCGGTTCAGAAGGCGCCCTGCCCGCGGCCGGCATAGTGAAAAAGACCCCGGCCCAAATGCCGATCACCGTTGCAATCATGAGCAAATGAATCAGGCCGGTTACCATTTTACGCCCCCTGCCGCTCCTGTCGTTATTGGGTTTGCGGCTCATCTTTTGCCCCTCCTGCCCCTTCATCTGGCTCATCCGATGATTTTGTCCCGCTATCTTGGGCGTGCTCCCCCTTTGTTCGCTCCAACTTCATCCGGCTTAAGGCAACTTGCGCCAAATCTCTTCCGCTGTGAAAATCGATCACATTACTGGGGTTTTCAGCCGCTGATGGTTCCGTTTCCTCACTGTCAAAATCATCATCACCCTGCCGTTCCAGACGCCAATGGATTACCGTTTCGCCAGACGCCAGTCCAGACAAGATGATCTGTGCTGTGGGCCGCGATCCGTGACGATAGGCCAGATAAAGACTGTCGGTGAT
>WGBT01000191.1 GCA_015494185.1 Hyphomicrobiales bacterium
ACTCACAGACCGTTCAATCAACGCAAAAAGTTCAAAGGGATACGAAAGTCTCGCTCAGGTTTACCAGAAGCATGGCTTAAGCGGCCATTGGGATGGGAAAGGAATGGGGGGAATGTTTCCCGATGCCAATGGTCCATCCTTTTGAGGGGGGGCACACGAGCCATTCCGGTTCGGTTCATATGGCAGGCGTGGCTTTAACAGCGCAAGATGGGCCGTCGTGAGCAAAGACCACAACGCGCGCAAGATGGGCAGGCTCACGCGTTTGCTTTCCAAGCTCTGTACAATAAAGGGGGCAGCGGACAAGTTTCCATGCTGGGAGCCTGTTGTTCATGAAGCCAGGAGAATCGTGAACACGGATTATTTTCCGCAACAATGCCCAATGAAAACCTTAAAATGCTTAAGCATTTTTGCGGTTTCCTTTGAACATCCTTGCGCAAAATTCTCTCGCGCCGCGATTCTCCCGGCTTTATAGACAGGTTCCGAGAGCAAAATCCGCTTCTCTATGGTTAGATTTTGCTCTAAAGAGGTGGCTCAGGCGGCAGCCTTTTCCCGGATGAAATCAGCAATGATTTCAAGGGCTTGATCGGCCTTTTCGGCATTTGGCCCTCCAGCTTGGGCCATATCAGGCCGGCCACCGCCCCCCTTGCCGCCAAGTGCGCGGGCCGCTGCCTTGACGAGATCAACGGCGTTGAAGGCCGAGGTCAGATCGTCGGTGACCCCCACCGCAACACCGGCCTTCCCTTCTTCACTGATCCCAACAATGGCCACAACCCCAGATCCGATATCGCGTTTGCCTTCATCAACCAGGCTGCGCAGCTCTTTGAGGCTGATATCACGCACGGTACGGGCCAGAAAACGAATGCCGCCCATTTCTTGAATGGTTTGCTCTCCGGTGACATTTCCTCTGATGGCTTTGCGTTTGAGTTCGGCCAGTTGGCGTTCGAGTTTGCGGCGTTCTTTGATCAGTCCTTCAAGCCGTGGGAGAAGATCGGCTGGGGGGACGCGCATGAGTTCGGCGGCATCTCGGACGATTTGGTCTTGACGATTGAGAAATTGCCGCGCCGTTTCGCCCGTGACCGCTTCAATGCGGCGTATGCCAGCAGCTACCGCTGTTTCCGCGGTGATCTTGATGAGCCCAATGTCGCCGGTTCGATTGACATGAGTACCGCCGCATAACTCCATCGACCACCAGGCTTTATTGGAATTGGAAGAAGCTTTATTGGAAGAGGCTTGCGGCTCGATCGGCTGTCCCATTGCGACGACCCGAACTTCATCGCCATATTTTTCGCCAAACAAGGCTAGTGCTCCCGCGGCGATGGCGTCATCAACGCTCATGAGACGGGTCACCACGGGGGTATTCTGTAACATGATGGTATTGGCAAGCCGCTCCACCGCTTCTATTTCTTCTGGTGTCATCGGTTTGGGGTGGGAAAAATCAAAACGCAAACGGCCGGGCTCCACCAGGGAACCTTTTTGAGCAACATGATCGCCAAGGACTTGACGCAGGGCCTCATGGAGCAAGTGGGTGGCGGAATGATTGCTACGTGTCATTTGCCGTCGCGCATGATCAACTTCGAGTTCCGCGGTTTGGCCGGTCTTGAGCGTTCCGTTGCGGACGACACCAAAATGGATCAAGAGATCAGAAGCTTTTTTCTGGGTGTCTGTAACCTCGAAAGCCCCCCCATCCGAGACCCGGATCATACCCCGGTCACCAACCTGACCGCCTGCCTCACCATAAAAAGGACTCTGATTAACGATCACAGCGCCTTTTTCGCCATTTTTGAGGGTTGTGACGACTTTTCCATCTTTGACAAGGGTGAGGATGGTGCCTTCGGCCTGCTCGGTCGTGTAACCAAGAAATTCGGTCGCCCCCAATTTATCGCGCAATTCAAGCCATATTTTTTCTTCGGCCACCTCTCCTGAGCCAACCCAGGCTTTACGGGCTTCGGCCCGCTGTTGCGCCATGGCGGCGTCAAATCCCGCGCGGTCGACACGAATTTGCCGGGCTTTCAAGGCATCTTCGGTCAAGTCAAGGGGGAAACCATAAGTGTCATAGAGTTTAAAGGCAACCTCACCGGCGAGACTATCGCCTGGCTTGAGATGGGCGGTGGCCTCTTCCAGCAAATGAAGGCCGCGTGAGAGGGTTTTGCGAAACCGTTGTTCCTCAAGCTTCAAGGTTTCGGAAATCAAGGCTTCGGCCCGCAGCAATTCCGGAAAAGCCTGCCCCATTTGCCGCAGTAATTCCGGGACCAATTGATAAATCAGAGGCTCTTTGGCCCCCAGCAAATGGGCGTGACGCATGGCGCGGCGCATGATGCGGCGCAGCACATAGCCGCGGCCTTCGTTGGAGGGCAACACGCCATCAGCGATTAGGAAGCTGGAAGATCGCAAATGATCGGCGATTACCCGGTGGGAAAATTTCGCCTCACCAACGGCTTCACGCCCCGTCAGATTGACACTGGCATCAATCAGCGCCCGGAACAGATCGATTTCGTAGTTGTCATGGGTCCCCTGCAACACCGCGGCAATGCGTTCGAGCCCCATGCCGGTATCGATCGAAGGATGAGGCAAGGGAATCCGTTGATCGGGGCTGAGCTGTTCATATTGCATGAACACGAGATTCCAAATCTCAACAAAACGGTCGCCATCTTGATCGGGCGAACCCGGCGGCCCTCCGGGAATATCCTCTCCGTGATCATAAAAAATTTCCGAACAAGGCCCACATGGCCCCGTTTCCCCCATCGACCAGAAATTATCACTGGTGGCAATGCGGATAATTTTATCATCCGGAAAGCCAGTAATTTTTTTCCATAAGGTAAAGGCTTCCTCATCTTCGGCGAAGACGGTGACCAGCAGACGTTCTGGCGGCAGTCCGAATTCTTTGGTCAACAATCGCCATGCCAGTTCAATCGCCTCCGCTTTGAAATAGTCACCGAACGAAAAATTGCCGAGCATTTCAAAGAAGGTGTGGTGACGCGCAGTATAGCCCACATTGTCAAGATCGTTGTGCTTGCCACCGGCGCGGACACATTTTTGGGATGAGACGGCGCGGGTGTAGTTGCGCTTCTCAAGGCCAGTGAAGACGTTTTTGAATTGGACCATCCCCGCATTGGTGAACATCAAGCTTGGATCATTATGGGGCACCAACGGACTCGAAGCCACCAGCTCATGTCCGTTGGCTTGGAAAAAATCGAGGAAAGTGGCGCGGATATCTTTTACATTTACACCGCTCATATGATGACCGCTCACATGTGCTTTATTTTTGTTGAATGCATTGCTCTTAAGCCATGTTTGTAGTGTGCTTTTCACAAAGACTCAATGAAAAGCTCAACATTGCACAGCCAGCCACTATCTTGCGATGCATTCCCGCAAGTCAAGAGTTCACCACGGACGCCACAGATCAGAACATTCGCCCCATCCTATCAACCACAATGTTACAAGACCAAATCGCTGGCTAGGCCACGTCCTCTTCATCATGGCTCGAAGAAGCTTTTTCATCTGAAACATCAAGGATTTGTTCTGCAATGAGCCCGGCATTCTTGCGGACTGCTTGTTCGATCTTGGCGGCGATTTCAGGATTGTCGCGCAAAAAGGCTTTGGCATTTTCACGCCCCTGACCAATGCGTTGCCCGTCATAGGAATACCAAGATCCAGCCTTTTCGATGACACCGGCCTTGACGCCAAGATCAATCAACTCCCCGGTTTTGGAGATGCCTTCACCATACATGATGTCAAATTCGACCTGGCGGAACGGGGGAGCGACTTTGTTTTTGACCACCTTCACCCGGGTTTGATTGCCAATCACTTCATCGCGGTCTTTGATTGCACCAATCCGGCGGATCTCAAGACGCACAGACGAATAGAATTTAAGTGCATTTCCCCCCGTGGTGGTTTCCGGATTGCCGAACATGACACCGATTTTCATCCGAATCTGATTGATGAAGATCACCATGCAGCGGGATTTCGATATGGAACCGGTAAGTTTACGCAAAGCTTGGCTCATCAGACGGGCTTGGAGGCCGGGAAGACTGTCGCCCATTTCACCTTCAATCTCGGCCCGCGGGGTGAGCGCTGCCACGGAATCAACCACAAGCACATCAATGGCCCCAGAGCGAACCAGGGTATCAGCGATTTCCAACGCCTGTTCGCCGGTATCAGGCTGGGAAATCAGCAGATCATCGATTTCAACCCCCAGCTTGCGGGCATAGACGGGGTCCATGGCATGTTCGGCATCGATGAAGGCACAGGTCCCGCCACTTTTCTGAGCTTCGGCGATGACATGCAGCGCCAGGGTGGTTTTCCCAGACGATTCAGGGCCATAGATTTCAATGATCCGGCCACGGGGCAAGCCCCCGATCCCCAGCGCGATATCAAGACCCAACGAGCCGGTGGGGATCGCTTCCACCTCGACTTTTTGTTGGTCCTTGCCAAGCCGCATGATCGAGCCCTTGCCAAAGGTTTTCTCGATCTGGCTCAGCGCTGCGTTAATTGCTCTTTCTTTGTCAGCGTCGCGTTTGTCCACGTCTTTATCCTCAACAATCTTGAGCGCGGCTTGTTCCATTTCCCTCTCCCTTATTTCACACTGTCTGGGTCTGTGCAATCTCGACCAACAACGAAATGGATGATTCTGACCCCGTTCATAATGTACTCGATTCGTTCAAACTTCAAGAACAAAAAGAGAATAAGGGGCTGTTTTTATCTGATGGAAGCGCGCACTTGCTAACTCAAGGTTTCTTTAACCGTGGCAGCAAGTTGTTTCAGGGAAAAGGGTTTGGCGAGGAAGTTGAAATCTTCTTGATCCTGTTCCAAACCACGTTTGAAAGCGTCTTCGGCATAACCGGACATGAAAATGATCTTGAGAGCTGGATTGTGTTTGCGCAGTTCTTTCAACAGGGCAGGGCCATCCATTTCCGGCATCACCACATCAGAAATCACAAGATCGACCGCTCCGTTGATGCGAGCCATGACTTCAAGTGCTTCGATGCCATTGGTGGCTTCAAAAACATTATAACCACGCGAAGTCAGGGCACGGGCGGCAAAGGTGCGAACCGCTTCTTCGTCTTCGACGAGCAAAATGGTTTCAGAGCCGGTCAGGTCTGTTTCCGAAGCTTTGGTTTCTTCCTGGGATGTGGCGGTGACGGTATCCTCAGCGCTGGGGATGTGGCGCGGCAGATAGATGCGGAAAGTGGTGCCTTGCCCCAGGACGCTGTCGACATAGATGAAACCGCCGGTCTGTTTGATGATCCCATAGACGGTGGCCAAACCAAGCCCCGTGCCTTCTCCAACCTTCTTGGTGGTAAAAAACGGGTCAAAAATCTTGGCTGCGACTTCTTCGCTCATCCCGGTGCCGGTATCACTGACCTCACAGAGCACATAGTCTCCCGGGATCATCCCCGCATCGGTGAGCTTGCGGGTTTCGCGCTGGGAGACGTTGCGGGTGCTGATCGTCAAGGTGCCGCCGTCTTTCATGGCATCGCGGGCATTGACCGCCAGATTCATGATCACTTGATCAAATTGGGTGCCATCGACTTTGACCGGCCAAAGATCACGGCCGTGATTGACCTTCAAAGTGACCCGTTCCCCAAGCAGACGGCCAAGCCAGATCGACAAATCCGATAATTTGTCAGAGAGGATCAAGACTTCCGGGCGCAAGGTTTGCTGTCGGGAGAACGCCATCAATTGACGCACCAAGCCGGCTGCTCGAATGGCGTTTTGCTTGATGTTCATGATGTCGCGAAATGAGGGATCGGTATGGCGCTGGTTGCGCAACAACAAATCAGAAAAGCCGATGATTGCAGTAAGAACATTGTTGAAGTCATGGGCAATGCCACCCGCCAACTGGCCAACCGCCTGCATTTTCTGACTTTGGGCGAACTGTTCTTCAAGGGCTTTCTGAGCCGTTGTATCGAGGGCATAGATGATCAGATTTTCATCATTTTCAGAACTGTCTTGCGGTTTTGTTGGCGTAGTGGGGAGGGGGGTATCATCTGCGCCCATGGGCGCGGCATAAAGCCGGGCCAAACGATCACGCTTGCCGCCG
>WGBT01000192.1 GCA_015494185.1 Hyphomicrobiales bacterium
ATCTTCAGGTTGCCATGGCCCGCCATTTGACCAAGCTTGCAGGCTTTTTGATGACCCAGGCTGACAGTAAAAATATTCAACTGTCGATTCCGGTTGGTTTTCCAATGCCTGTTGCCGATTTCTTTGCCATGTCCCCGATGGGATTTTGGGAGCGTGACATATTCGAAAATGCGGCCAAGGGCGACGCTCGTACTTTGGCGAAGGTTTGCGAAAGCTTCTTTCCATGGTGGAAACAGGGGATCGATGCCGAGTTCTGGCGCAATGCCGGGCTGTGCCTGGTCTGGACCGAAATTCCCTGGCATCCGCCTGTCAATGACGAAGAGCGCGCGATTTACGCCAAAGCCTTGCGTTGTTTTCAGCGCGCCTATGAGCTCGATAAGTCCATTGCGCTGCCCAAAAATGAAATGGCGGAAATGGCCATGTTTGTCGAGATGGATGTCAATACGCCCGCACCGGTACCCAAAAACGATGGCAAGGGATTTTGGCGCTACAATTTGCGCCGGCCGCTGTCGGGGAGCTGGTCGGCTGAATTTCCGGGCTATTTCTACGCCGGTAATGAACGTGATGGCGACACGGCGCTGTTTTGGCATAACGGCATGGTGATGCGGGTACGAAGCTATGACAGTCTTGAAGAGCTGTCTCGATATAATCCTGGCCTGAATGTCGAGAAACTGTCAACCGGCGATGGTGATGGGAAAGCCGATAAGGGGCAGGGGGAAGACAAAAAAGTAAGCCTTGTCAGTGATATCGAAAAAGCCAATCTTCTTGGCCGGGCCTATCTGGTCAAGACGCGCGATGAAGAGGGAGAATATTGGTCCCTTGAAGGCCGGGTGATGTCCCCTGATGGGGCTTGCATCATCACTTTGACTTTTCCGCCGAATGAGACCCATCTAAAATGGGCGAAAGAGGTTTTTGAAAGTGTCGATCGCGCTGCATGAGTTTTCTTTTTCATGCCCCTTTCCCTTTTGGTGCGTTCTTGATGTCCCAGAGTTTTGGCGGTTTAGCTTTGGGGAAGTTCGCAAAGCGGCAGGAATTCGGCATTGAAGTGGGGGTCTTTTGAAATCCGGTGCAGGCGCTCTTTTGCGGCTGGTGTGTTAAGAATCTTTTCGGTCAGCCGCGCCAGCCGTTCCGCCCAATCCTGTTGTCCTGAGGCGCTGCGGATCAAGTCTTGCCGGATCTCAATCAGCGCATGAGCCAAGCCGCGTTGGCTGCCATGTTGCGACATGCAGTCATTTTCCAGCTCTCCCGAATAGGGGACATTTTCACCGATATGCAGGTTGGGCTCTAGCCGTAAGGCATTGGCCAAAGGCTTGGCGAAGCGCAAATCCCGGTCATACAGCACAGTGGCATGCCAGGGTCTGAGCACCCCCTTCCAGCGATCGGTAAAGCTATGAATAGACAATAGAACCGGCGGTTTGCCAGCCGCAATCATCCGATCGATGGCCGCTTCGATTGCCGCGTGATAAGGACGGTAATAATGCTCGATGCGAAAGGCTTTTTCCTCCGGCGTCAAATAGGCGTTGCCAGGGATGACGACCCCATCGGACAAACGCATAATGAGAGTGGGATCATCGAGGCCGCGGTTGGGATCGATCAGCAGCCGGGAAAAACCGCTGAGAATGGCGGGAACGTTCAAAATTTTCGCCAGTTGTAAGGTGACTGCGCGGGCGCCGATGTCATAGGCGATATGCCGCTGCAGCTCACGTGGAGGCAGGCCAAGCGTGCCATATTGTGCTGGCAGGGCGTTGCTGGCGTGATCACATAACAGTAGCAAGCCACGGCCTACATCGCCCGGGTGTTCTTCAAAGACGGCAAATCCTGTCTCAGACATGGCTATGGTTTTATGATCACATTCAGTTTCACGCATCGTGATTTATATGTAAAAATTTGTGTTGGATCTTACAGATAGTGTCTCATCATGGAATACAAGGACAGGGGCAGGCCAGAAATTTGCAGACAAGAGGGCAGGCAGGTTGGATCAACCTCAATTCTGATATTCTAAAGTAAAATCCAATCACAGAGAATCAAATTTTACTATATTCTTGGTCTATAGGCAAATTTATCCGAAAACCGGTTCCTACTTGAAGGACTTGACACTCTAGCGCAATTTGAAAGCGATGCCCTGCGCTATTGCGGCTCATGCGGCACCATGGCCCATGACCTTCAGCGCAAAAGCATAAACCAGTGCCACTTCCCGAAGTCTGTCAA
>WGBT01000193.1 GCA_015494185.1 Hyphomicrobiales bacterium
GTTGAGCAGCGGACGGTCAAAAATCTGGTTTGGGGAAGTCAAGGCTGTAAAATATCCTTAAAATTGTAAGGTTCGAGAGGTTTATTTGTAAAAGGCAAACAAAACTCAACACAACCGGCAATCTCAGTGTCCCACTATGGAAAGTAAGGACAGGGTTTGGGTCTGCGAGGCGTTGGCTGTCAGCACTGTGGGCTGTACGCGCCACCCATCCAATTCAGATAAAATCTTCAAAGCAATGCAAAAAACATGCGCGGCTAACCGCAAATTCTCCCCTATATTATTCAATCGATGCCAGTTTTGTTTTCTTGAAATAAAAAACTGAAAGTATGATATAGGCTTTTGATTGCCTGAAGCCTTGTTTTGGCGCAGACTTACCGGTCT
Source organism: Hyphomicrobiales bacterium (assembly GCA_015494185.1). GTDB lineage: Bacteria > Pseudomonadota > Alphaproteobacteria > Rhizobiales > S144-35 > S144-35. Next base: position 382 of record WGBT01000193.1, read on the forward strand.
ATAGCTGCTATACATCTGACTTCCTGATCGAGGGGAGACGTGCATCTGTATGCAACATTATTATAAAAGAATAAAGGTGACTGGCCAAGATGCCTAAAGCAGGCAAAAATTTGACGCAGATCCTTCTCGTCCTGTTGGTTGGCGTTGTTGGAATGCAAATCTATGACTATCTGGTTTCCACCAAACCAGAGATCAAGAAGCGCGCCAAGACAGCCCAGGTCTGGCCGGTTGAAGTGGTGACACTGGATTTCAAAAATCATCAACCGGAGCTGCGTTTGTTTGGCCAGACGGTTGCCAGCCGCCAGGTCGAGTTGCGCGCGCTGGTTGCTGGTGAAGTGGTTGAAACCGGGCCGGGATTGCGTGAGGGCAGTATTGTCAAGAAAAACGACACGCTGCTTGTCATCAATCGGTTCGACTATCAGGTTGCCCTTGCCGATGCCGAAGCCGCCTTGGCGGAAGCCAAAGCACGGCTGGCTGAAATCCAGGCTTTGATCGATCAGGAAAGAGATGCGTTGCGATTTGCCCGGCAACAGGCCCGTCTTGCACGCAGAGATGTGCGGCGCGCCGAAAAGCTGGTCAAAAAAGGCTCGGTTTCCAAAAAGCTTCTCGATGATCGCAGGCTCGTTCTGTCACAACGGGAAGAGGCGGTTAAGCGGTCACAAAACAATCTGAAAGTGCAAAAAGCCCGGCTTGGTCAGCAGCGCGCCGCCCTCAAACGCGCTCAATGGAAGCTGAAGCAGGCCCGGCGGAATCTCGATCTCACCGTTTTGAAGGCCCCGTTTGATGCCTATGTCAGCGAAGTCAGGGCTCAGCTCGGGCGGCGGCTGTCGAGTAATGATCCGGTGGCACGGCTTTATGACCGGCATCAGATGGATGTGCGGTTCACCCTGTCTGACCGCCAATATGGCCGGATTTTAGGTTATGGGGGTGATTTGCGGGGGCGTCCGGTGCGGGTCTTGTGGCGGGTTGGGGAGACCCCGATTGTCTATCATGGCAAAGTCGAGCGCGTGGCGGCGCAAATTGCCTCCAACAAGGGAGGCGTTGAGCTGTTTGCCCGGATCGATAATCCGCTCAAACCCATGCCTTTGCGGGCGGGCGCCTTTGTTGAGGTTTTCATTCCCGACCGCGCCTATGAAAAAGTCGCCAGCGTGCCCCAGACCGCGGTTTATGAGGGCCAATATGTCTTTGCCGTGCGCAAGGGCCGGCTCAAACGCATCAAGATCGAGGTGGTGGGCCATGCGGGTGATGCTTTGCTCATTCGTGGTGAGGGGTTGCGCAATGGCAGCAAGGTCTTGACCACACGCTTGACCGTGGTGGATGATGGTTTGCCCGTCAAGATCATCGAACCTGAAAATGATGCGCAAACCCGGCGATCGGCACAACGGTTGAGCGAGGTTGTGGCCCCCGCGGCCCTCAAACGCGCCGCCCAGCGCGATGACAATATCAAACGCAAATGATCAAAAAAGCCCCCATCGTCAGCTTTTTCGTCCGCCATGGCACCGCCTCCAACCTGCTTATGGTGACCATGATCTTAGCCGGGCTGTTTGCGCTGATGCGTTTGAATATTCAGTTCTTTCCAAGCATCGAGGTCCCTGCCGTAACCGTCAGTGTGGCCTGGCCCGGGGCCAGTGCGGCCGATGTCGAGCGCAATATTCTGGAGCCGCTTGAGCCGGCCTTGCGCTTTATCGATGGGGTTGAAAAAATGATCTCCCAGGCCCAGGAAGGGGCTGCGACGATCACCCTGGAATTCGCCCCCTCTGCGGATATGCAAAAGGCGCAGTCCGATGTCGAACAGGCGGTGGCCACGGTGACCACCCTGCCCGATGATTCCCTGCAGCCGAAAATCACCCGACGGGCGCGTTATGAACGGGTCGGGAATATCGCAGTGACCGGGCCGTTTTCGGAAAAAGTCATCAAGGATTATGCCAAGAAAATTCGCGATGGCTTGCTGGCGGCAGGCATCGACAAGGTGGATATGGTGGGGGTGCGGGATGAAGAAATCTGGGTGCAGGTGCGCGAACGGGATTTTCGCCGTCTCGATTTGACGCCCGGTGAGATTGCGCAGAAAATCCGCCAGGAAACCCGCGATCTGCCAAGCGGCACTTTGAAAGGCGATATCGAGCTGCAATTGCGCACGCTGGCGGAACGCCGTGAGCTGGAAACCTTGCGGGAAATCGAGGTGAAATCTGGCACTGACGGTGCCAAAGTCCGGCTTGGGGAGCTGGCGCGGGTTGAAGCGGCGTTTGACAAAGACGACGCGGTTGGCAAAGCCGGGGGGCATTTTGCCGTCGAGCTTCAAGTGCGCCGGGCTTTGACCGCGGACACGCTGGAAACCATGGAGCGCATGAATGCCTATTTGGAGCGGATTGCGCCAACCTTGCCCGCGGGCTTGGTGGTGCGCCAATATGCGGTTCGCGGCGAATCGGTCACCAAGCGGATTGGCATTCTCATCAAGAACGGGTTGCAGGGGCTCATCCTGGTCCTGATCATTTTGTTCATCTTCCTCAATGCCCGAATTGCCTTTTGGGTGGCGGCTGGAATTCCGGTGGCACTGTTGGCCACGCTTGCGGTGATGCTGTTGACCGGCCAAACCATCAATATGGTTTCGATGTTCGCGCTGATCATGATGCTGGGCATCATCGTCGATGACGCCATTGTGGTTGGCGAAGAGGTGGCGAGCCGTCAGGAAGCCGGGATGAGTCGGCTCGAGGCGGCGGAAAGCGGGGCGTTGCGGATGCTGTCGCCGGTCTTGGCGGCGACCTTGACGACCATGGCCGCCTTTGCCCCGATGTTTTTGATCCGTGACCGGATCGGCGATATCCTGTCCGCTATTCCGCTGGTGGTGCTGGCGGTTTTGATTGCCAGTCTGATCGAATGTTTTTTAATTTTGCCGGGGCATCTGCGCCACGGTTTCGGTAAAATCCGGCGTGAGCCCAATCGCTACCGGCAGGCTTTCGATAAGGGATTTCGGCGGTTTCGTGAAGGGCCATTTGGCAGCTTTGTCCGGCTCACCTATAATTGGCGTTATGTGACGGTGGCCGGCGCGATCATGATTTTCGTTTTGGCGATTGGTTTTTTGCAAGGCGGGCGGGTCAAATTCCGCTTCTTTCCCTCACCCGAATCCGAGCGTATGACGCTTTCGGTCCAATTTGCGCCGGGCACTCCACGGGCGCAAATGGCGGAAGCCATGCGCAAGCTCGATGCCTCGGTTTATGAAGTCGAGAAAAAGCTGACCAATGGAAACGGCAAACTGATCGTTACGACCTTCACCAATCTCGGCGGGGGGCGCGGCAGCGACAATCAGGCGGTGTTGCGGGTTTATCTCACCCCTTCCGAACAGCGCAGCATTCCCACAACGGTGATCCGCCGGCACTGGCGCAAGGCGCTGCCGGAGTTGCCCGGTGTCGAACGTGTGGCTGTGACCCGGTTCCGCCATGGTCCAAGTGGCCGCGATATCAATGTGTTGCTGCAAGATGCCCCCATTGACACCCTGAAACAGGCTTCCCTTGAGTTGCAACAGCGGCTGGCCACCTTCCCGGGGCTTCAGGCGATCAATGACAATCTGCCCTATGGCAAGGGTGAGATGATCCTTGAAGTCACTCCGCGGGGGGCCAGCCTTGGTTTTACGGCGGAAAATGTCGGGCGGCAGTTGCGTGATGCCTTTGAAGGGGCGATTGCTACCCGGTTTGCCCGCGGCGATGAAGAGATCACGGTGCGGGTCAAGCGCTTGCAGGAGCTGCGCGGGGAGCCGGCATTGTGGCAACTTTATCTGAAAAGCCCCTCAGGGGAAGCGGTGCCTTTGACGGAAGTTGTGAAAATCCGCACCAAAAAGGGTTTTTCGATCATCCGCCGCGAAAATGGCAAACGTACGGTTTCTGTGACCGCCGATATCAGCCGCAAGGCCAAGGATGTCACGGTGATGGATGTGATCGACTGGCTGGAGCGCGAGGTGATGCCGGAACTGGCGGCGAAATATCATCTGAACTATGCCTATTCCGGCCGTGACAAGGAACGCCGCAAATCCTTTGCCGATCTTAAAATCGGGGTTCTGCTGGCGCTGGCGGTAATCTATATCATTTTGGCCTGGGTGTTTGAGAATTATGCCAAGCCTTTGGCGGTGATGTCGATCATTCCGTTTGGCATTGTCGGGGCGATCTTTGGTCACTATCTCTTGGGGCTCAATCTGACCATCATTTCACTGATTGGTCTGCTTGGCCTGTCGGGCATTTTGGTCAATGATTCGATCATTTTGGTGTCACAGGCCAAAGAGCGGCTCAAGAAGGGGCAGAGTATGGCCATGGCCGCTATTGGCGCTTCCAAAGACCGGCTCAGGGCCGTGATTTTGACCTCACTGACGACGATTGCGGGTCTGTTGCCTTTGTTGTTCGAGACGAGCCGGCAGGCGCAGTTTCTCATTCCAATGGCGGTGACGCTGGTCTTTGGCCTGCTTACGGCGACGATACTGGTGCTGGTGTTGGTGCCGGCCGTGCTTGGGATCGGGGCCGACATCGCTTCCTTGCTGCGCGCGGCTTTTGGCCGTCTGCGCCAATTGTGGGCGACTGGCGCCACAGTCTCCACCGCTTCTGCTGCCCGCAAGGGGGCCATCAAGGCGAAATCTTCTCTCAAACAGCCTCCCAAAAAAACCACGGTTTGACTTCTAATCACTTGATGTTAGATTTCTTTCTTTTTTATCGATATTGTTATCGGCCTTTCAATGATTGATTGTGGTTGCATTGAGGCTGTGTCTGGGAGAATCCAAATGCAACAAATGCTGGAGCAAATGCCATGGGTTTGATGCCGGTCTATGCGCGGCTGCCTGTCACATTTTCATATGGCAAAGGGGCCTATCTTTATACGGATCAGGGGGACCGCTATCTCGATTTTGCCGCAGGCGTGGCGGTGAATGCGCTTGGCCATGCTCATCCGGCCCTGATCGAAGCGTTGAGCGAACAGGCCAAACGCCTTTGGCATACTTCCAACCTTTATCATGTCGAACAACAGATTGAGCTGGCGAAAAAGCTGACAGAGGCAAGTTTTGCCGATGTGGCCTTTTTCTGTAATTCGGGGGCTGAAGCGGTCGAGGCGGCGATCAAGACGGCGCGAAGATATCACCATGCCACAGGACAGGGGAAGCGCTATCGGTTGATTACTTTCGAAGGCGCTTTTCATGGCCGCACATTGGCGGCGATTGCCGCAGGCGGGCAGCCGAAACATTTGCAAGGCTTTGGCCCGCCGGTGGAGGGTTTTGATCATGCGGTGTTGAACGATCTTGATACGGTGCAGGCTGTGCTCGGTCCTCAGACCGCGGGCATCATGATCGAGCCGATCCAGGGCGAGGGCGGGGTTCGGGTTGCGGAACCGGATTTTCTGCGGGTGCTGCGCGCCTTGTGTGATCGTCACGGGATATTGCTGATTTTCGATGAAGTGCAGACCGGTGTGGGGCGTACCGGCAGCTTTTTCGCCTATCAGGAAAGCGGCGTTGCGCCCGATATCCTGGCAACAGCCAAAGGTCTCGGCGGCGGGTTTCCCATTGGTGCCTGTTTGGCCACTAAAACGGCGGCGCAAGGCATGACCGCGGGCAGCCATGGCTCGACATTTGGCGGCAATCCGTTGGCTTGTGCGGTGGCCAATGCGGTTGTCGATATCGTCAACCAACCGGCCTTTCTTAATCAGGTCAAGACGATGGGCGCCAAGCTGCGCCATGAACTTGAGCAGCTTTGTCAACACTATCCCGATATTTTTCAGACTGTTCGTGGCAGGGGTTTGCTGCTTGGTCTTCAATGCCGGATTGCCAATACCGAGGTTGTGACGGCCTGCGCGCAAGAAAAACTGCTTTGCGTGGCAGCTGGCGACAATGTGTTGCGCCTGTTGCCGCCACTGACGATTACCGAAGTCGAAATCGACGAAGCGCTAACTGCGATCCGACAAGCTTGTGACCGACTGCAAGACCAGCAGGCATCCGCACAGCCTGCCAAGGGGTGAACCAACAAGGGTAAGGCAGAAGGGGATAGAGAACCCTTGAAAGAATAACGAAAGCGCTTTGAAATGATGAAACCAACAGGAAAAGATAAGCCGAAGGTCACCGCGGCGGCAACAGCTGCGCGCAAGTCTGCAACCAGTACAACCGGTAAGGATTCCCCGCGCCATTTTCTTGATCTGGATCAAATTCCCGCTGCCGTATTGCGCGAAATCATCACTCTTGCCAAAACCTTGAAACAGGCCAAACCGGCAAAGCTCAAGCCGGCTGAAGGGATGAGTTTGGCGATGATCTTTGACAAACCCTCAACCCGGACCCGGGTTTCATTTGATATGGCCATGCGGCAATTGGGGGGCGAGACACTGGTTTTAAACAAGGGGGAGATGCAGCTTGGGCGCGGGGAAACCATTGCTGACACGGCAAGAGTGTTGTCACGCTATGTGGATGTGATGATGCTGCGTACCGATGCGCACCGTAATTTGCTGGAGCTGGCCGAATATGCGACGGTTCCGGTGATCAATGGCCTGACCGATGATAGCCATCCCTGTCAAATATTGGCGGATATCCTGACCATTGAAGAGCACCGGGGGGATATTGCCGATCAGACCATTGCCTGGATTGGTGACGGCAACAATGTTGCTGCTTCCTTTATTCATGCCGCTGTACAGTTTGGGTTTCGATTGCGGCTGGCCTGCCCGCCGGAGCTTCCGCCAAAGCCGGAATTGTTGCAATGGGCCGAACAGAGGGGGGGGGATGTCAGCTTGACAACTCTACCCGATGAAGCCGCAGCAGGGGCCGATGTCTTGGTCACGGATACCTGGATTAGCATGGGCGATAAAAATCCCAAGCAACGGATGCAGTGGCTGAAACCCTATCAGGTCAATCAACAGTTGATGGACAAGGCCGCCAAAGATGCGCTTTTTCTCCATTGTTTGCCCGCGCATCGGGGTGAGGAAGTCACCGCCGAGGTGATCGACGGTCCTCAATCGGTGGTGTTCGATGAGGCGGAAAACCGGTTGCATGTGCAAAAGGCGATTTTGCTCTGGTGCCTCGATTTACAGTATCCTGATGTTTAGAGCCAAATCCAATCACATGGCATCGGATTTCGCCCTAGAATCTTTGTTTCGCCGCATAATTGATCCGAAAACCGGTTTCCACTTGAAGGACTTGTGCTCTTACATGTTCAGCAAAAATGAAATTTTTGCTGAACATGTGTTTGCCGAACATCAGATTTTTCAAGACCAGTTTTTAAGACCAGCCGAAACCGGATTTCATGACGCTGACACCGCCAAAGCAGTCTTTCACCTGTCCCAGGTCACGCCCCCCTTTGGCGCGGTAAAAGGCGCAAGCCTGTTCGTTATCGCTTAGGGACCAAACGACAAGACCTGGTGCAATCCCACGTGAAATCAGGGTTTCGCGGGCGGCATCGAAAAACCGGCTGCCAAAACCCAAGCCCTGATATTCCGGCTTCAGGTAAAGTTCGAATATTTCCCCTTTGAAGGCGGCCCCTTTACGGGCGCTCATGGCATTGGGATGCGAGCCAAGGGTGCTTCGGCCGGCACTGCAATAGCCTGCAGGTTCGCCTTCGATTTTCAAAATCAGAATATCGCGACTTTTCGTCAGCACCCGTTTCCACCATTGGGTTGAGCGGGCTGCAATCTGCCGTTCCAGTGCCAGATGCGGCAGGATACCTTGATAGGTTGAGCGCCAGCTTTGTTCGTGAACCAGTGCGAGGTCTTCCGCATCTTGCGGCCGGGCCACTCTGATGATCACACTCGAAGCCAACATATCGCGTCTTCCTTCTTATTTACCGGGCGCGCATTAGGTTACAACACTGACCTCCCGGATTTGCGCGCCTAAACTATTCAACCATGACCCCCGCTTAGGATGTCAAGCCGTTTCTGTTCTCCCGCTTGCACTTTCGCCGCTTGGCGTGTTATTTGGCCACGGTGTTCGGCCTCGATGCGGTAATGACCAGGTGCCAGCAAAAGTTTCGGGATCGGCTCGCTGGTGAAATAAAGCTCACGGCCGCGCTGATCAAAGATGCGCCATAGCACATGACGCAGCGGCGCGCTGTTGTGTTTCTGGCGCAAGACCGGCTGCAAGATGGCCGCCTCGAGGGCGAAATTGACATCGAGTGCGTCACCGGCATTAAGCTCGATGGTTTTTGCCGCGCTGACATTGATGAAACCGGCCCGGGCTTCAATCCGGTAACGGCCTTTGGGCAAAATCAACTTGGCGGCAGGGGCTGCGGTTTGCAGAATTTTCCGGCCTGGTTTTTCGGCCGCTGCCGGTTCTGGCTTGGGCGGGAGTTGGTAAATATGATATTGAAGTCCATCATTGCGGCGGCCTGCCGCCCCTGACACGGTTGCTTTGACGGTTATTTCCCCTGCGTTCAGCGGCAGTGAAAGGGAGC
>WGBT01000194.1 GCA_015494185.1 Hyphomicrobiales bacterium
GTTTTGTCATGACTGTTGCGGCTTGGAATCCCTGAAAATTGGGCCGGATCGAAATTGCGCAATGCCTTGGCGATATCGATTCCCTCAATGGCGCCGTCTAAAAATGCCAACCGGCCGCGGCCGCCAAGAGAGCTGATTATTTCATATTGGGAACGGCCGATACCGTTCAATTCAAACTGGAAATTTCCGGTGCCGGACAGCCAATCAAGATCAGCGGCATCACGCAGGAGTGGCCGCGCATTGACGTCATCCAAGGTCAGCGCGATGCGTAAGCTGGGCCGGGCCTGACGGGCATTGACGATGAGCCGTCCCTTGGCGGTGCCTTGGTAAAGGTCCAAGCGTTGCAACAGGGTTTCGGCGCGTCCCCGGTTGAGGGTGAGTTCAACCACCCCGCGGCCGGTCTTGATTTTGTTATGGATAATGCTGCCGGTCTCAAGGCGCAGCTCGGCATCGATGGCATTAAGCCCCTCCAATCCCAAGGGCTGACGGCTCCAGGTGCGCCCCGCTGCCGCCTGACGATGCCGGGGCTTGGGGTGCCCTTCGGTGTCAAGGGAGCGGATCATTCGGCCAATACTGTCGCCTTCACGCAATTTGACCGGCCTTCCCTGCCGCCTGTGTCCACCGTGTGCCGCCTGCTGGCGGGTAAAATGGGAAAGATTGATTTTGTCGGCTTTCAAGACCCCGTGCACAAAGGGGCGGGGACCTTTTAGATCAACCGCAATATCACCGGTGGCTGTCATGTCCGCCAGTTTGAGAGTGGCACCGGTAAAGGCTATATTTTGCGGCCGTGCGATCAAGTCGCCGGTGATCGATGCGGTTTTCACGGCTTGTAAAGCCGGTGAGGGTGTGCCTGCGAGCCATCCCGCCAACGCCCCAAGGGCCTGGCTTTGCGCCTTGGTACGGGCTTTCAATGTCAAGCCGTTTCGGGTTGCGATCGACCCCTTGAAAGTGGTCTGGCTGAAGGGCGTTGAAAGGGTGGCCTGAACAGGCCCGCCGCCTTGTTCATTGAGGGTGATCAGCGCCGGCAATTTCATGTCGAAATCAACCCTTTCATGACGCCAAACCAAATCGCCGCGGGCGTGAAGCGGGGCGGTGGGACTGGCTTGGGTGGCGGTCAGATTGAGTTTTTTCACGGTGTGGGCCACCCCGGTTCGGGCATCGCTGTAATTCACGGTGCCGTCAATGATCTTGACCTGGCGGAGTTGCAGATTGCGTAGACGGAAGCCGCTTCCTGCCGATGTTGCAGCATCACCCTGATCACTTTGGTGCGCATGAGCGGGGGCTATGAGTGCAAACCGGAGTGAAGCGGGAAATGACTTGTTAGGGGTGGTTGAGTGGGCGAAATCCCAGGATTTGCGGCCCCGGCCGTCGATATGCAAATTGATCACCGGGTGGCGAAGCACGAAACGATCAACCGCGATTTCACGGCGCAGCAGCGGCCACAATTGCACCGAGACATCGAGCTCCCGCATGGCCAGTGTGGGACCGTTGCCCATGCCGGGCGGGTTTGACAGGGTCACATCCCGCAGCTTCACACCGATTTTCGGAAACAGGGCAAAAGAGGTTTCCCCTTTGATGACAAGATCGCGCCCGGTTTGGTTTTTGACCGTCCGAATGAGCTGATCGCGGATCAGGTCTGTGGGCACCACGACTGGCAGCACGACAATTGCACCAATGATAAAAGCGAATAGAACCAGGATGGAAACGAAAAGTTTTTTCATGGGACTTAGGGGTGATCTGAGACTGACCCCCCTCCTTAAATAAATCTACAAGACAACATCACTATCGTGTGTTGGAAATTATCAACTCTTTTTTGAGGTATTTCTATGTCCTTTTGCCATTCTCCACAATGCCCTTTCCACAATGCCGCTTCTATGTCCGCTCCAAATCCGGCTAAAAGTCAATTCGGCAGTTATCGAGAGGTTATGAACAACGCAAGCTTTATCGTTGCACCTGTTGGTGGTGAGCCTTAATTTGAGGGGCAAACAAGAGATAGCCGGGCGAGGGATGTGATGCCAAACCAGTTGACAGTGAATTATGAAAAGCCCCGATTTGGTGCTATGCAATTACCGCTTGATTTGGCGTTTCGTCCTGCGCTTGATCGTGATGATTTCATGGTGAGCAGCTGCAACGAAGCGGCGATTGGATATCTCGACCGCTGGCCGGACTGGAGTCATTACGCGGTTCTGATTATTGGGCCGGAAGGCTGCGGCAAAACCCATCTGGCTCATGTTTGGCAACAGAAAACCGGCGCAAGGCTGATTGCTGCCGGTCAGCTTAGTGCGGCGGCACTTCCCCAGCTGATCCCCAAAACCGGGGTGGTCATCGAAGACGTCGATCGTGGACAACTCGATGAGCAGGCGTTGTTTCATCTGTTCAATCTTGCCCGTTCCAACGGTTTTCACCTTCTGTTGACGGCGCGAACCCCGCCGCGGGCATGGCAGATGCAATTGCCGGATCTGATTTCACGCATCAAGGCAACACCTTCCTTGACGATCGGTCCGCCTGATGACGCGCTTTTGCAGGCGGTTTTGGTCAAACAGTTTGCAGACCGCCAACTTTGGGTCGAGCCCCATATCATCAAGTTTCTAAGCAGCCGCATGGAACGCTCCATGGCCGCTGTCCGCACGCTTGTCGAGGCGATTGACAAAGCGGCTCTTGCGGCGAAAAGAAAAGTGAGCCGGCAGTTGGTGGCCGAAGTCTTGCGGCAGCAAACCACGGTTTCATGAACTGATTTTCCCACACCCATTCATTCTTAAGTGGCAAGGGCATGATCGTTTGTGGCTTTTAGGTTTTGTTGTCTTTTTCCTGCCATAAGGGCATCATGAGTTTGCCAATGGAATCACGGCTTGAAGGGAATGCTGCAAGGCTGTGGTTGCAAAGCCGGTTGGCGCGTTTTGTGGAAAGGTGTTGCAGGTCATGAGACAGTCCAACAATTCCGTTCCGGCCCGTTTGGGTTCGGCTGGTTCCACCCCATCTTTCAGCGATAAATATTTCCGTTCTGCGCGTTTTGATGAAGTCTTTCAGGCGGGAATGCTTCTTGTCGAGGAAGCCTCAACCTATCTGGAAGGGGAGGGGCGGCAACTGGCCCAAAGGCTCGAAGGGGGCCTTGATCGCGATTTGGCCTTTGCCTTTGCAACGGAAAGCATGCGGCTGACCACACGATTGATGGCTTTGGCCTCATGGCTGATGATCAAGCGGGCTGTTCTCAATGGCGAACTTTCAAGCGAGATGGCCGCGCAGCAAGAGCAACATCTCAAACTGCAAACGATTTCCCGATTGTCAACAGCCGAACACTTTGAAAAGCTTCCGCCCCCTTTTCAAAATTTGGTGCTTCGCAGTTTGAAACTGCATGAACGCATTTTATGTCTCGATAAGATTCTAAAGGGAGCCCAACAATTGCAGGCTACGGTGTCCGATCCTGTCGTCTAATGGGGTGTCATCGGAAAACAGGTTTTGTTGGCGCTGAGGGTAAACTAGGTTTCAGGATAAGTAGAACCTGCTTAGTATGGCGAATGCGGCAAATTGAAGCATGGCAGCGTTCGCTTATACTTGAAAGCCAACCACTGCGGCGAAGAATTGGGGAACGGTTCTTAACTTACTGACATGTAAAAGCAAATTAATCTATTTTTGTTTTCTGATACTTCCTTCGATTCCTTGATTGTTTAAAAACTATTTTAAGTTTGGCTTGTTTTTTAAATCCTTATTTCCAAATTGTCGCATTGCTCCCTTAAGTTCTTCCCTTTACAACGCCCCCTGCGCCAGATTAGCTAAGGTAAATTCGCAATGCTGGGGGGAATATTGAGTCTTATCTGCATGTTTGCTGTGCGATCTTGATGAAGTCCCATCGCTCTTTGTTAATGGCAAAGCTGTTCATCTTTGGTTGCTTTGCGGTAATTCTAGGCGCTGTTCGTCTGGGGCTGCCAATCTCACAAACCAGGAAGCAGGCTGTAGAGGGGGTATCCGGCCAGCAGTGGCAAATGAATGAATATGTGTAAAGAATATCGAGGAAAGTCATGTGTGTAATGCGGCCCAAAATGGCTTCAATACTGTTGTTTGGTGTCGTTGCCACATCGAGTTTACTCACCAGCAACCGTTTGGCGACAGCTGGGATTTGTGCGTCAAATCTTGAACAGCATGGATGCCAGCCCCAATGGCGGGTTGCCCCCGCGTCTCGAACGATTGCTCCCATTCGTGTGGCGTCCTTGGCGCGCTTGATAAGTTTTGAGCCGGGTCCCTATTCTTCCGCGCGCCACAAAGTGTCAAACAAAGGCAAGGCGACCTTCAAAGACGGGGGCAAAGACACAGGAAGCTTTGCGGCCTCGTCTTTGCGCCCGAAATTGCCTTTGCATCCGCAATTGTCCTCAAGGCCGTTCCAAGTACACAGCCAGTCT
>WGBT01000195.1 GCA_015494185.1 Hyphomicrobiales bacterium
CCCCCTTACCGCGCTCAAGCTCATTGACTTCGGAAAGCGGGAAAATCAGGAATTTCCGGTTGTCGCCAATCACCGCCACCATGTCGCCAATCGCCGGCCGGCAGACCACCGCCCTGTCTGGTTCTTTGACATTCAAGACCTGCTTGCCCTTGCGGGTATTGGCCAGCACCGCTTCTTCCCGGACGACGAAACCATTGGCCGCGCTCGAAGCCAGCAACAATTTACGGCCGGGCTTGTGCACCAAAAGCGCGCAGAAATCATGCTTTTCATCAAGATCGATCATCAACCGCACCGGCTCACCATGCCCCCGCCCTCCCGGCAAGGCATTGGCGTCGAGCGTGTAAAACCGGCCATTGGTGGCAAACAGCAGCAATTTATCGGTCGTCTGCGCCTTGACCGCGAATTTCAGCCCATCCCCCGCCTTGAAACTCATTTTCGTGGTCTCATCCACATGGCCTTTCATGGCCCGGATCCAGCCCTTTTCGGACAGCACCACAGTGATCGGTTCTTTCTCGATCATCGCCACTGCGACTTGATCGAGATCGATTTTTGGGGCTTCCGCAAACTGGCTGCGCCGGCGGCCAAGGGCGGTCTCGGGGCCGAATTTGTCACGGATCTGAGAAATTTCTTCGGAAATCTTCGCCCATTGCCGGTCATCCGAGGACAACAGCAGCTCAATTTCCGCCTTCTCTTGGGTCAGCTCGTCATGTTCGGTCTTGATCTCGATTTCCTGCAACTTGTTCAGGCGCCGCAATTGCATGGACAAAATGGCTTCAACCTGAATTTCGGTCAGCTGAAAACGTTTGATCAACTCCTCTTTGGGATTGTCCTCAAAGCGAATGATGCGGATCACCTCATCGATATTCAGATAGGCAATCAGATAACCTTCGAGCACTTCCAACCGGTGCTCGATCTTGCCCAGACGGTATTGCGAGCGGCGCACCAGCACCACCTTGCGATGATCGAGCCACTCGCGCAGCACCTGTTTGAGCCCCAGAACATTGGGCACCTGACCGTTTGACAACACATTCATGTTCAGCGGGATGCGCGCTTCCAACTCGGTCAGTTTGAACAGCTGCTCCATCAACAGATGAGGATCGACACTGCGTGATTTCGGCTCCAGAACCAGCCGGATATCTTCCGCCGACTCGTCCATCACATCCCCCAACAATGGCAGGCGGCGGGCGGCCAGCAATTCAGCAATTTTCTCAATCAACCGGCCCTTTTGCACCTGAAAGGGGATTTCCGTGACAACGATGCGCCAAGCGCCCCGTCCTGCCTCTTCCCGATGCCAACGGGCGCGCACCCGGAACCCGCCGCGCCCGGTTTCATAGGCCTTCAGAATATTCTCGTGGGGCTCGACGATGATGCCTCCGGTAGGCAAATCGGGACCGGGAACAAAACGGACCAGATCGGCGGTCGAAGCGTCCGGATTTTGAATGAGATGCAAGGCAGCGTCACACAGCTCACCAACATTGTGAGGCGGAATACTGGTAGCCATCCCCACCGCGATGCCAGAGGAACCATTGGCCAGCAGATTGGGAAAATTGGCGGGCAGAACCACCGGTTCGGAATTTTCGCCATCATAGGTTTCGCGAAAATCCACCGTATCCTGATCGATCGCCTCCAACAGCGCCAGGGCGACCTCGGTCAGGCGGGCTTCGGTATAACGCATGGCGGCAGGATTGTCGCCGTCGACATTGCCGAAATTACCCTGCCCATCGACCAACGGATAACGCTGCGCAAAATCCTGCGCCAACCGCACCATGGTATCATAAATCGCCTGATCGCCATGGGGGTGATAGTTCCCCATCACCTCGCCGACGATCTTGGCACATTTCTTATAGCCCTGATCGGGATTAAGCCGCAGCTCATGCATGGCATACAGCACGCGGCGATGCACCGGCTTGAGGCCATCGCGCACATCAGGCAACGCCCGGTTCATGATGGTTGACAGGGCGTAGCTCAAATAGCGCTCAGACAACGCATCTTTCAGCTCAATGGGTTCGATATGCCCGTCATCATCGGGCGGCAGGTTCGGCTTGTCGGACATGGGGCTGAGCGTAGCGTAGCATGTCCTTCCCTGCAAGTCATGACCTGGTCAGCACCGTTTTTCTCCACGGAATATCCCCGGAGGCATTTATCATTGACCGTTCCCGTGCTTTCCGTATCCCTTTGCAGATGCTTCGTGAATAGCAATTGAACGGCATGCGAATGCATGACCAGAAGACCGTTGGTCAAAACCAAGCTCACAGAAGCAAACGGCGGACGGCCCTTGACCAATCGGCCTGAAGCCGTCCTTGCTTTCCATGATGAGCGATGAGCAAGGACGGATCTGACATTGTCAGTCAGAATCAAAACCCCGTGCTTTACGCTTCTTTACCCTTAGATGTATTCAGGGCCTCAAAGAACCTTTGATTAAACGCAGTCCCACCACCGCCCTGCCACCACCTAAGGGACGGCAGGGGATGGGGTGTTTCATCACAGCAGCCTAGCTTTTATAAGCGGCGATGATGCCGAGAAAGTCTTCGGCTTTCAGCGAGGCCCCGCCAACGAGTGCCCCATTGACATTGTCGATGCTCATCAACTCCTTGGCATTGCCAGGTTTCACCGAACCGCCATATTGAATGCGCATCCCGCGCCCTTCATCACCGAAACGCGCCGCCAGCTCATCGCGGATGACACCATGAACCTGTTTGACATCCTCTGCGGTCGGCACAAGGCCGGTTCCAATCGCCCAGACCGGTTCATAGGCAATCACGGTATTGGCCGCCGTCGCCCCATCGGGGATTGCATTTTTCAACTGCCGGCGCACGACATCGAGGGTGACGCCGGCTTTGCGCTGGCCTTCGGTTTCGCCAACACAGATGATCGCCATCAGCCCCGCCCGCCAGGCGGCTTCCGCTTTGGCACGCACATGACGATCCAACTCCCCATGATCGGCGCGGCGCTCCGAATGCCCCAAAATCACCGCCACAGCCCCCGAATCAGCCAGCATCTCCGCCGACAAATCCCCCGTATGGGCGCCTGAGGCCTCGGTATGACAATCCTGTGCGCCAAGTTTCACTTTCGACCCCTCAACCAAGGCTGAAAACGCCAAAAGCAGTGTCGCCGGGGGGCAAATCATCACATCGACGCCTGAAACCGGTTCCGCGTTCAACTTGTCAACGAGTGTTTTCAGTTCGCTGGCCGAAGACTTCAGGCCATTCATTTTCCAGTTGCCCGCGACCAGTGGCTGCACATTGGACATTCAACCTATCTCCCATTATAAAATAATTGCCAAATTTTCGTCATACCGATTTGGGCAAGCTCCGCCAGTAACCGTGCCCAGTAACCGCAAGTGACCGCGCATGGCAGGCTGAAATCAGCGATTGCCCCTGGATCCAACTTTCCCCCGGTGCTTATGCCCTTGTTATCTGACAGGGTCAAGCCGTGCGCAAGACAAGAAGGACGAGAATTTCTGTTTGCAAGCGGCAATGATGATTTGCCTGCAGACATGAAAAGCCGATAATATCGGCAACGCGTTGTGAAGAATTGTTGTGGCGCCTGTCATTTCGGACGGAAGATAAAACCATGGACGGGGCCGCGGATAGACTTCCCGCTTTGGAGATGACAGAACATTGACAGACATCATGAATGACAGCCAAACCATCTATATTGGGCAAAGTGTCAAGCCCGAGGTGCTTCATCTGAAATTGGCCAACCGTCATGGTTTGATCGCAGGCGCCACCGGAACCGGTAAAACCGTCACCTTGCAAATTTTGGCCGAAGGCTTTTCAAAAGCCGGCGTGCCGGTCTTTTGCGCCGATGTCAAAGGAGACCTTTCGGGCATTGCCGCCGCCGGTGAGCCCAAAGACTTTCTCGCCAAGCGGGCCGAGACGATCGGCCTGAAAGATTATCATTACCAGGCTTTTCCCACCATTTTCTGGGATCTGTTCGGCGAACAGGGGCACCCGGTGCGCGCCACGATCACGGAAATGGGCGCACTGCTGCTTTCCCGCCTGCTCGATCTCAACGAAACCCAGGAAGGGATTTTGAACATCGCTTTCCGCATCGCCAACGAAGAGGACATGCCGCTGCTCGATCTCAAAGATCTGCGTTCTTTGTTGGTCAATATCGGCGAGCGTTCCAAACAATTGACCATGGAATATGGCAATATTTCCAAACGCTCGATTGGCGCCATTCAACGCCGCCTGCTGGTGCTCGAAGAGCAAGGCGCGGCCCATTTCTTCGGCGAGCCTGCGCTTGATATCAAAGATTTCATGCGTACCGACCGCCAAGACCGGGGCTATATCAATGTCCTTGCCGCCGACAAATTGATGCAAAGTCCTAGGCTTTATGGCACTTTTCTGCTTTGGCTTTTGTCCGAGCTGTTTGAAGAACTGCCTGAGGTGGGCGATCTCGACAAGCCGAAGATGGTGTTCTTTTTCGATGAAGCTCACCTTTTGTTCGATGAGGCGCCCAAGGTGCTGTTGGAAAAAATCGAACAGGTGGTGCGGCTTATTCGCTCCAAAGGGGTCGGGGTCTATTTCGTGACCCAAAACCCGCTTGACGTGCCTGACAGTGTCTCGGCCCAGCTTGGCAACCGCGTGCAACATGCCTTGCGGGCCTTTACCCCCCGTGAACAACGGGCGGTTCGGGCCGCGGCTGAAACCTTCCGCGCCAATCCGGAACTGGACACCGAGAAAGTCATCATGGAACTTGGGGTTGGGGAAGCGCTGGTTTCGACCTTGGAGGCCAAGGGCACACCCTCGATCGTGCAACGCACCTTGATCCGCCCCCCCGAATCCCGGCTGGGGCCGCTGACACCGGAAGAACGTCAAAAAGTGATCAAGGACAGCCCCATCGGCCGGTTTTATGATGAGGTCAAGGACCGCGAGTCCGCCTATGAAATCTTGAAGGCTCAGCGCGCCGAACGGGAGGCCCGTGAAAAAGCCGCGATGGAAGCTGGCGCCGCGGCCAATCCGATGCGCGAGGAACGCCGTCCACGTTCACGCCGCTCACGCTCACGGCGTCAAACGGCGGGGGAAGCTTTCATGAAGTCGGTGATGCGTTCTCTGGGAACATCGTTAGGCCGCATGATCGGCCGCATGCTTCTGGGACGCCGTTAAAGCACAACTGCTTCAAGCAGAAATTGTTTTTAGGATGAATGTGCGGCCAAACAAGATTCTAAAGCCGATCTCATGAGAATCGTATTTTGCTCTAACCCAGATGTCGCATCAGATGATCGGTTTGCGGGCGGATGGTGGTGAGGGACGTTGAGGGG
>WGBT01000196.1 GCA_015494185.1 Hyphomicrobiales bacterium
ATCGAAGACCGTTTACTGTTCGAGCGCCGGATCCGCAATGCGCTGGTGGGGGGGCTGCTTTTTGTGCTGATCGGCGGTTTGATCGGCGCGCTCATCATCAGCCGTAACCTGTTGCGCCGGATCGATGCCATCACCGAAACCACCCAACGGATCATGCGGGGGAATCTTTCCGAACGGTTGCCCATGGCGGGGTCGGATGATGAGCTGGACCGGTTGTCGCAAAGCCTCAATGTGATGCTTGAGCGGATCGAGCATCTCATGGCCGGGATGCAGGAGGTCTCACACAATATCGCCCATGATCTGCGTACCCCGCTCAACCGGCTGCGCAATCGCGTCGAAGCCGCGCTGCATGCCGGTAAGGGGGAGGCGGTGGCCCGGGATGCTTTGGAAAAAACCATCGAAGAAGCCGATGGTCTGATCAAAACCTTCAATGCGCTATTAAGCATCGCCCGGTTGGAAGCCGGCAGTGTTGAAAATGAAATGAGCACGGTTGATCTGCAGGAGATCATCCGTGATGTTGCCGAGCTTTATGAGCCGGTGGCCGAAGAACAGGGGGTGCGTCTTGAAATCGCCGATTCTGCCGGAAGCTGTCTGGTGCGGGGCAATCGCCAGCTCTTGGGCCAAGCGGTCGCCAATCTGATCGACAATGCGTTGAAATATGCTGTGCCCCAGGCCGAGGCGGTTGACGTTTCCAGTTCGGGGCATCTGGGCCATGGTTCCCATTTCGATCATGGCTCAAAGGCGGCAAACTCAGGGTCCGCCGGCTCGCCGCCCCCATCGCCTATGGTCAGTCCGGCGGTCATCGAGGTGGCATGGCGCCGGGTGGGGGAGATTGTGGAGATTGTGGTGGCAGATCATGGCCCCGGCATTGCCCCCCATGAGCGGCAACGGGCCTTGCAACGTTTCACCCGGCTCGATGCCAGCCGCAGCCGTCCGGGCAGCGGTTTGGGGTTGTCGCTGGTCAGTGCCGTGGCCAACTGTCATGGGGGGACGTTGCGTCTGGAGGACAATGCGCCGGGCTTGCGCGCCGTTTTGACTATCCGTGGCGAGCAGATGTGAGGTGTTGCAACAGCAAGCCCAATGCGGTCTCGAGACTGCGGCGGCGCACCTTGGCGCGCCCGATACTGCCGAAACGGTGCACTTCTGCGGTGGTGGAAGGTGCTTGCCCGGAGGGCAGGAGCGGCGGGGCCAGAGCGATGCCAAAACAGACCATCCCGACCGGTTTGAGGGGAGAACCGCCGCCGGGGCCGGCGATGCCGGTGATGGAAACGGCGATGTGCGCCGCGCTGTGTTCAAGGGCGCCTTGGGCCATGGCCTTGGCGGCCTCAAGGCTTACCGCCCCGTAAGTTGCAATCAGATCGGCCGGCACACCAAGCATTTCGGTTTTGGCGGCGTTGGAATAGGTGACGAAACCACGGTCGAAAACCGTACTGGCGCCGGCGATCTCAGTCAAACAGCCGGCCAGCAGGCCGCCGGTGCAGGATTCCGCCGTTGCCAGTCTCACCATGGCAGCACGGGCGGCTGCAATCACCCGCTCGGCATGTTGAATGATATGTTCGTCTTCAATCACATCTCATACCGGAGGTATTTATCATTTTATCATTGACCGCTGATGATTTCCGTATCTCCCTGAATAATCTGGGTAAATTAAGGGGGATACGTGTCAAGGTCAGGGAGCGCTGGTCTTATGCCGGAGTTATTTTTGAGGTTCTTGGTGTATTGGTAAAAGTTGGTCCTGCATCCTGACAGATAAATTTTTCCTGCATTTTTTGGCCTGGCCCGGTGCTTACATTCCATGGTGAGACACTGGCATTTTCTTGAGCTTTGTCAAGGGTAAAACCGCTTCGCGGCGCTTAAAAGCGCCCTTGACAAAGTTCAAGAAAATGCCAAACCGCTACCATGGAATGTAAGGACGGAGCTGACACGGTTGGCCGCGGAGGGGGGAGCTGTTTTATTCATTGATGATCGTGGCATGTTTTTCATATTTCTTTGTAGGCATGTTGGAATAGAAGGAGCTTCAGGAGCGCAGTTTCACGGTGGCGGTGGCAAGGGCGGCGATGCCTTCGCCACGCCCAATGAAGCCGAGCCGTTCGGTGGTGGTGGCCTTGACACTGATCCGATCGATGGCAAGGTCTAATATCGAGGCGATGCGTGCGCGCATGGCCTCACGGTGTGGGCCGATTTTCGGGGCTTCGCAGATCAGTGTGACATCGGCATGGATGATGACGCCGCCGCGGGCTAGCACCCGGGCCTTGGCATCGCGCAGAAACCGGTCAGAGCTGGCACCTTTCCATTGCGGGTCAGAGGGGGGGAAGTGGCTGCCGATATCCCCATCGCCAATCGCACCAAGAAGGGCATCGGTGAGCGCGTGCAGGCCCACATCGGCATCAGAATGACCTTCAAGGCCATGGCTGTGGGGGATTTCCACACCACAAAGAATGACCCTGTCGCCTGCTGTCAAGGCATGGACGTCAAAGCCGTGTCCGGTTCTAAATTCTTCCACCGCGTTGCTTCCTTTTTATCTGTCTGCTGCTGGCCCGTCTGCAGTATGGGTTGCGCTTTCCTTATAGGCTTTTGTGGAAGGCGGCAATCGTGATTTTCATTTGGCATCAAGCATTGTCCGCATCGCCGGTCTGGTTTTGCATCCGTTGCAGCAACATTTCGGCGGTGTGGAAGTCGGAAGGGGTGGTGATCTTGATATTTTCGGCCTCTCCCATGACGATCTGCACTTTCAACCCATGCCATTCTGCGATTGAGGCGTCATCGGTAAAGTTTTCGATCCCGGAATGCGCCGCGGCCTGATGGGCGGCCAGGATAGCGCCGAAGTGAAAGCCTTGCGGGGTTTGGGCCAACCATAGATCCTCCCGGGGAACGGTTCTGATGACCTGGTTGTCAAGGACTTGTTTGACCGTGTCCGTCACGGGCAGGGCGGGCAGCACGGCAGGCGCTTGATCTAGAGCGGCAATGACGCGGTCGATCACCGTGCGGGACACCAGCGGCCGGGCGGCATCGTGAATAAGCACCCAATCAGGGGGATTTGCGGCCAGTGCCGTAAGGCCGTTGAAAATGGATTGCTGCCGGGTCGCCCCGCCTGTCACAGGGGATGAAAGCGGGGCCTTGAGCCCCCTTACCGCCTGCTCATAAAGGGGTTGGTCGGTTGGGTGGATCACGGTCATGATGGTTGTGATTGACGGACAGGCCGCAAACGCCTCGAGGGTGCGCCGCAAGATGATTTTACCGGCCAGGGGACGATATTGTTTGGGGCGTGTGCCACCGCCGGCGCGGGTGCCGCGGCCAGCCGCAGTAATGATGACAGCCGATTTCAAACGCTTCCTCTTTTTATTTTTATTATGCTATGTCGTTGTGAAAAACGCTTCTCTTAAGTGGGGACTTACTATAATAGTGTAATAGGGCTGTGTCGATCTGGCGACACAACCATGTTCGACACAACCATGTTCGACACAACCATGTTAATGTATCCATACGGTTTAATGCCAATGTCCTGCCCTTGCTCTTTATCCGTGGCCTTTATGTGACTTTGGCCAATTTATGAAAAATCTTTAAAGGGGCATAGAAAGCGTGAATTGGAAAAGCATGCATTGGTCCATCAAAAGGGCCCCAATGCGTGGGCATTACCAAAATTATCAAAAGGCAAGAAAAAGAGCCCCAAGCAGGGCTCTTTCGAGATGACGTTCAAATTATATCGACATCAACGGCCCCACAGCCCTTGACACATATCCCACTCAATCCATCTACAGCAGAAGGGATAAGA
>WGBT01000197.1 GCA_015494185.1 Hyphomicrobiales bacterium
GGCGGGGGTTGATGCGCTGATCTGTGACTCCACCAATGTGCTGCGCGATGGCATCTCGCCTAGTGAACGTGAGGTGGAAGACACCTTGCATCGACTGATCAAAGACGCGCCCGCCCGGGTGGCGGTGACCACTTTTGCTTCCAACCTGGCGCGGATGTTGGCTGTGGCCCGCGCCGCCCGGGCGGCAGAGCGGCAGTTGGTCGTTGCGGGCCGGGCCATGTGGCGGGCGATCCATGCGGGCCGTGAAGCGGGTTACGTGCCCGATGATTTGGAATTTTTGACCGATGAAGACTATAACCATCTGCCACGGGACAAGGTGGTGCTTTTGTGCACCGGTTCGCAAGGGGAAGGCCGGGCGGTATTGGCGCGCATGGCGTTTGACGAAAAACCACGGCTTTCGCTTTCTCCCGGCGATCAGTTGATCTTTTCTTCCAAGACAATTCCGGGAAATGAAAAAGCGGTTCGGCGGATTATCAATGCCTTGACGGCGCAAGGCGTCCAAGTGATCACCGAGCGCGATGCCTTGGTGCATGCCTCTGGCCATCCGCGGCGGGGCGAAATGGCGCAGCTTTATCAATGGATCAAGCCCCGTGTGGCGATCCCGATGCATGGCGAGATCGAGCATTTGACCGCCCATGTGGCGTTTGCCCGGGACCAGGGGGTGCCAGAGGCGTTGCGGGTTCTCAATGGTGAAATGGTGCGGTTATGTCCAGGTCCCGTGGAAGTGATCGATGAGGCCCCTGCGGGCCGGCTTTACCGTGATGGCAAACTGATTATTACCGCTGATGATGAAGCCATGCGTGGACGGCGGCGGCTGGCCTTTGCCGGGATTGTTTCGGTTGCCATTGTGTTCAATGCTTGGGGGGAATTGTTGGCTGACCCGCAAATCAAAATCACAGGTCTGCCTGTTGATCCCCTTGGTGATATGAGGGGTGAAGTTGTACTTGAACATGAAATCTTTGATGCTGTGATGGGCGTGATTGACAGCCTTTCACCAACACAATGTAAAGATCAAGAACTCGTTGAAGAGGCGGTACGCCGTGCGGTCCGTGCTGAAGTCAATGCTATCTGGGGGAAACGACCGACTTGCCATGTCTTTGTCACCACCGTTTCACTGTAAGTTCTGCAGAACCAACGCTTTATCCCAACAATATTGTTTTGTGCAGAAAACCGTTTGGCTTGCTCTTTATGGGGAATGATCCGAATGCCTTTTTCATACTGGGGGATTTGTCATTGACGGGGATTTGTCATTGACCACTCAAGCGGTCCATATCCCTTTGAATGTTCTGCATAAATTGAACGGTATACGAATGAAGGTCAGAGCCTGCAGGTCCAATCTCATGAAAGTGGCTCAACTTCCCCACAGCTTTGGGGCTGAACTTGCCCTTACTTTCCATGGTGAGACTTTGGGAAAATACAAAAATGCTCACCATAGAAAGTAAGGATGAAGCCGACATGGCCGATGTTTTTAGGAGAAGTGCAAATTTTCACTCATTGAACAGGAAAATCGCCTTCAATTCACCTTGGTTGCAGGTGATTTGTCGTTACGGTCTTGACGCTTTGGCAAGGTGCCAATTTGCAGGTCTGATTCATCCAGCTTGAGGCTCTTGGAAGGCGGGGATGGGGGCTGTTCTTTATCCGCAGTCATTTGGGCGTCAGGACCAGCGGCCAACAGAGCCGGATTATATTCGCTGGGTTTACAGGAACAGCCTTTGACAATGGTGCGGCGGTAGCGATAGGCGTTCTCAAGGGATTGATAGGGAATAGCGCCCTCCCAACTGATCATGTTTTCGATATCCTCGCCGGGATTGCGATAGATGAATAACTGGGCCGGTGCGGCGCATTTTTGTTGGCAGATCATGTCATCTTGCGGAAACCGGCTGGGCAGGGTGGAAAAGCTGATCGGGAAATAATAGCCATCGCACAGTCTGACGCACATGGTGCGATAGGTGGCATAAGGAGAGATTTCCGCGCCATAGCCGCTTTCATTGTCATAGCTGCTGTCATCGCCCCACCAGAAAAAACTATAGCGTTTGGCTTCACGCTCATATTGGGCGCCACAACGATTTTGCGCAAGTTTTCGGATGATCTCGGCACGGCGGCTGGTGTCCTCACGCGGGCGAAGCATGGCCTTGCGCTTCGCTTGCAGCCGGCCAAGCCGCTGTTCGACCCGTTTGATTTGTTGGTCCAAGCGCCGGCAGCGGCGGGTATTGCGCAACTGTTTGCCAAAGATGAAAAAGTCAGTGTAGCATTTATGGCGATCGGCTTGGGCTCTGAGTTTGTTGTAAGATTCATCGAGCTGGGCAATCTCTTCTTCGATTTTGGGTAACTCATAATTGGGGCGCCGTCCTGCCACCCAATTTGACGCCAACAATCGCTCATAATGCTGGCAAATCCTTTGTTGCCGTGAAAGCGTCTCTCCGGGATAGGCGCGGGCCGACCGTTGCCGGGGATTAGACCAATGATCATAAGCGGGCCGCCGGTCTTGAAAGCGGTTTGCGCGGTCTTGGAAAGTGCTATAGCTTCGCCCCTGTGCCTCAAGCGGCTTGACCGGGAATAAGGTCATAAGGCCCAGCACAACAAGAGCAGCCAACGCCGCGATGACAATCATGAGCCTTGATGAGGCCAATGTTTTATTCCAATTGCGCCGCATGGACTCACCAATCCGTTCTCCCCAAGGTTTGGGACTATTCTGCCAAGCGTCGATCTGTTGATGATCCTGTTGGGGCACCTGCAATGTCTTGCTTGGCTCTCATTCATAAATTTCAATTTTTATGTCGCCTCTTTATTTCGCCCCATCCGCTTTGGTGCTGTAGAAAATTTTAGTATGGGTCACATCTATGCCATATATCCAATGACGAAAAACTTCGACCAAAACAGGCCTGTTTCCTACAAAGATGATAATATGATCAACACTTTCTTGGCGGTCACGCCAGCCGGCGGAAACAACACAGCATCCGTTCAAGCAATGAAAATCAGCCAAAAATCGGAAGCACTCAAATAAAATTTACGATTCTTTCTAATTATATCGCGATTTGTCAGAATTGACTATAGCATGGCATGTCAGGGGAAGCACCTGCAAATAGACCTGCAAGGAGAGATGCCCGGTGGCTTTGAGACTTTACAATTCGATGTCCCGCAGCAAACAGGACTTCAAACCGATTTCCGATCAGAATGTGCGGATGTATGTTTGCGGGCCGACTGTTTATGACTATGCGCATATCGGCAATGCCCGCCCCGCCGTTGTGTTTGATGTGTTGTTTCGGTTGTTGCGCCAAATCTATGGGAAAGATCATGTCACTTATGTGCGCAATATCACCGATGTCGATGACAAGATCAACAAACGGGCGGCGGAAGAGGGGGTTGAGATTGCCGAGCTGACCGCCAAGACCACCGCTCAATACCATGCCGATATGGATGCGCTTGGGGTTTTGCGCCCAACCATTGAGCCGCGTGCCACCGAGCATATCGCTCAGATGATCGCGATGATCGAAAAATTGATCGATGCGGGTTATGCCTATTGTGAGCAACGCCATGTGCTGTTTCATGTCCCGGCGATGCCTGATTACGGCAAACTATCAGGGCGAAGTCTCGATGAAATGCAGGCTGGGGCGCGGATCGAGATAGCCCCCTATAAACGGGATCCGATGGATTTCGTGTTGTGGAAACCATCGATCGGTGTGCAGCCGGGGTGGGATAGTCCTTGGGGGCGCGGCCGGCCGGGCTGGCATATCGAATGTTCAGCAATGTCGGAACATCATCTTGGAGAAACCTTCGATATTCATGGCGGCGGCATCGATCTGATCTTTCCCCATCATGAAAATGAAATCGCCCAATCGACCTGTGCCCATGGGGGCAAGGTGATGGCCAATTACTGGATTCACAACGGCTATCTTCAGGTTGAAGGCGAGAAGATGTCGAAATCGCTGGGCAATTTCATCACGGTTCATGATCTGCTCGATCAATGGCCGGGGGAGGCCATTCGCTTGGCGATCTTGATGACCCATTACCGCCAGCCGCTCAACTGGACGCAGAAAGGCCTTGAAGAGGCCGCCAAAATTGCCCGGCGCTGGGAAGCCTTGACCTTTGGCTTCAAGGCAAGTCCCAAACCCTTGCCCGAAGATCATCCGGTAATGGTGGCCTTGATGGATGACCTGAACACGCCTGCGGCGATTTCGGCGCTGCATGCCCTTTCCAAACAGGCGCAGAACTCACAAGCGGCGCGGGCTGAGATGCTGGCGGCGTTAATTCTGCTTGGGTTGGCCAAAGATCCAGTGGAACGTGCGGAAGAAACCCGCGCCATGATTGCGGAACAGGCGGCGGAAATGGGGCAGGCCTATAAGGCCATTCGGAAATATGCCAAAACCCCGCTGCCGGGCCGCGACGCAAAACATGTCCTCAGCCTGATCTCCGCCGATGAACTGAACGCCTTGATCGAAGCACGATTAGCGGCCCGGGCGGCCAAAGATTGGGCTGAGGCTGACCGCATCCGTGATCAGCTGGCAAAGCTTGGGATCGCTTTGAAAGACAGTCCCAGCGGCACCGAATGGGAACTGCGGCGCTAACGGCAAGCCAAGACCAATCAAGACCAGTACAGTATAGTATAAAAATTGATGTCAGCCGATGCGGGGCCGATGAAAGATGAAAAGAGTCTTGGATGTGGTGATTTCGGCGATAGCCCTTGTGGTTCTGGCCCCGGTTTTGGCCATTTTGGCCGGCTTGATATGGTTCAAGCTGGGCTGGCCGGTGTTGTTTCGCCAACAACGCCCCGGTCTTCACGGCAAACCTTTTGAGATGATTAAGTTCCGGACCATGACCGAGGCACGGGGGCCTGATGGCCGCTTGTTGCCTGACGCTGAGCGGCTGACCCCTTTGGGGCGGTTTTTGCGGTCAACCAGTCTGGATGAGCTGCCGGAATTATGGAATGTTCTAAAAGGGGATATGAGCCTGGTGGGGCCGCGGCCTTTGTTGACCAAATATCTGCCGCTTTACAGTGCAGAACAGGCGCGCCGCCATGAGGTGCGGCCGGGGATCACCGGTTGGGCACAGGTGAACGGCCGCAATGCTCTGTCCTGGGAGGAACGGCTTAAGCTCGATACCTGGTATGTCGATCATCAAACGATCTGGCTGGACTTGAAAATATTATTTTTGACTGTGCTAAAAGTTCTGCGCCGGGAAGGTATTTCTGCTCAAGGGCATGCCACCATGCATGAATTTACCGGCTCTGCCGATCCGCAGGGCAAGCGCAGTCATAATAAACTGGCCATTATCGGTGCGGGCGGCCATGGCAAAGTGGTGGCCGATGCGGCCCAATTGGCGGGATGGCAGACAATCCATTTCTTCGATGATAAGGCAGACCCCAATTGGTCCAAAAGCGAATGGCCAATCATCGGGGCCGTGCAGGACCTGTTGTCTGATCCAACCGATTATGACGGTGCGATCGTTGCCATTGGCAATAATCAGGTGCGTTTGCGGATTGCGCGCACGCTTGAGGCGGCAAAGATCAAGCTTGTGACCATCTGTCACCCTTCTGCGGTGGTCAGCGAATATGCCGAAATTGGTCCCGGCTCGGTGATTTGTGCCGGGGCACAGATCAATATTGATGCCCGTTTGGGGATGGCAGCCATTGTCAACACTGGGGCCTCGGT
>WGBT01000198.1 GCA_015494185.1 Hyphomicrobiales bacterium
GGGAATAGCCAAAGCTATTTCCAAGGGCGAAAGGCCAGCGAGATAGCGAGATGAAGCGAAAATGCCGCCCGAAGGGTCTGGCGCAAAATCCCGGTAATGCGAGACAAATCATTGTCCATTTCATGATTTTGCGTCAGACTGGTGCCGCGCAATTTATGGGGCCTGAGCCTAGAGCAAATCCGATTCTATGCGATCGAATTTTGCTCTAGAAAATCGGAATGAAGGTAGGTCTCCAATTGATCTACAGAGACTTTTTGCAGAAATACCAATCCGAACATTCATAGCCTTCGGCAACACGTTGTTCGGCAGCCTCCTGGGTTTGCGGCGGCGGAACGATCACTTTGTCACCAGGTTGCCAATTTTCCGGTGTTGCCACACCATGAGCATCTGACGTTTGCAAGGCTTGCAAAATGCGCAAAAACTCATCGATTGAACGGCCATTGGTCATCGGATAATAGACCATCGCCCGCAAAATCCCTTCCGGATCGATAATGAAGGTTGCCCGCACCGCAGAAGTATCACTCGCGCCAGGCTGGATCATACCATAAGCATGCGCGACCTTCATATTCAGGTCGGCAATAATTGGAAACTTCACCTCAATTCCGAAATTTTCTTTGATATTACGCACCCAGGCAATATGGGCAAAATTGGAATCGATCGACAGGCCCAACAATTCGGTATTCAGACTCTGGAATTTGTCATAATTCCGAGCAAATGCCATGAATTCCGTGGTACATACTGGGGTGAAATCTGCCGGATGCGAGAACAGAATAAGCCATTTACCGCGATAATCCGTGAGCTTTTTGATACCATGTGTTGTCTGGGCTTCGAAATCGGGAGCAGGTTTGTTGAGTTGCGGCAGGCCGGCTTGTCCATTTTCCATGGCTTCTCTCCTAAACTGGGTTGTGAAATCTTTGGCTAATAGTTAGGTAGAAAACGCTGCCATTTCACTGCGACACACCGTCTTGCCGTTTTTGTCTTCGCTCATTTGGATCAGTATTCAGTATTGAAATTGCTCAAGCAGAATGCGTTCATCCAGCGCGTGCCCTGGATCGAACAGCAAACGCAGGCTGAAATCGAAGGCTTGTTCAATCTTCACCTCCCGGACATCACGAAACTCCCGATGATCGGCAACTGCACTGACCGGGCGTTTATCGGGTTCAAGCACTTCCACCCGAACCCGCGCAGTATCTGGCAAAAGCGCACCGCGCCAGCGCCGGGGACGAAAAGGCGAAATTGGCGTCAGCGCCAGCAATTTGGCGGTGATCGGTAAGATTGGGCCATGAGCCGACAAATTATAGGCCGTACTCCCAGCAGGGGTGGCGACAAGAACCCCGTCGCAAATCAGCTCTTCCATCCGTTCCTTATCATCAATCCAAATCCGCAGTTTGGCCGCCTGATAGCGCTGCCGATAGAGCGAAACCTCATTGATGGCCAGGGCTTGATGACTTTCACCTTGGGCATCGACCGCCACCATGCGCAGGGGATGAATGATATTGACAGTGGCTTGCGCCAACCGTTCGAGCAGATTGTCAAAGCTGAACTCGTTCATGAGAAAACCAACCGAGCCGCAATTCATGCCATAAATGGGCTGACCGCTGGTCATGTTTTCATGAAGGGTCTGCAGCATGAAACCATCACCGCCAAGGGCAACGATGACATCGGCCTCTTTTGGTGAAACGCCATGATAACGCCGTGTCAGAATGGCGGCAGCACGTTGGGCTTCTTTGCTATCGCTTGACAAAAAAGCGATTGTCTTGAATTCCTGCATGAGAATTTGTCTATTTATTCATTGGTATTATTGGTGAAAAGTCACATTTGATCCGACTCCAGTGACCGCTTCACTCTTCCCTTCCGGCCCAAACTCGTTCTTATCTTCCATGTGAACGATTTTTGACATTGTCTGTCAGGCCAGTGCAAACTTTGACAAGTTATCAATTCTGTCCTGCATAGCTGAAAACGATCCCTTTATGAACATGTCGATGAATACATCCGATAAGATTTGCCTGATTTATACCACCTGCGCCAGCCGGGAGGAGGCCGAACAACTTGGCAATGCCGTTATTGACCAGGGTTTGGCGGCCTGTGTAAACATCTTTCCTGATATCACCAGCATTTATATCTGGCAGGGAAAGAAACAGACCGACCGCGAAGTGGCGATGCTTGTCAAAACCCGCAAAGCGCTACAGAACGAAACGGTTACGGCCTTAAAACGCCTGCATCCTTATGAAACGCCAGCGTTGCTTGTGCTTGACGTTCCCTTTGCGGATGCGGATTACTGCGCCTGGATTTTTCAGCAAACCGCTGGCAAGTGATCACGCGCGCACTGGAGTTTGTAAGTAGAAGAGAAGGCATTTTCGCAAAGAAGCAATCGAGGTGCAGCAAACAGGTCGTTGCACATGCAGCAACCCGTCCCAGCTTCAAGCTGGCTCAAAACAATGGAAACGGGATAAAACTTCTCAAGTGAATAGGATTATGACAAATCCAGAACCGGCCAATCCTTCTCGACAGATCAATCCGCAACGCGTGGCTGATGCGCGGCCTGACAATTGGGTTGACAACTATGCCCCCAAGACCTGGCGCCCTTATTTACGGCTGATGCGCGCTGACCGGCCGATTGGGATTTGGCTTTTGCTTTGGCCGTGCTGGTGGTCTGTGGCCCTGGCTGTTATAGCACGCGGCGATATTGTTTCATCCTGGCCCCGTGATATTGGGTATTTATTCTTGTTTGCAATCGGCGCTATCGCAATGCGTGGAGCCGGCTGCACCTATAACGACATCATCGACCGTGAGTTTGACGCCCAAGTGGCGCGGACCAAATCGCGGCCCATTCCAAGTGGTCAGGTCTCCGTCAAGGCTGCGGTCCTTTTCATGATCGTGCTGTGTCTCATTGGCCTGATCGTGCTGCTGCAATTCAACCGGTTTACGATCATGCTTGGCATCGCCTCGCTTGGTATCGTGGCACTTTATCCCTTCATGAAACGGCTGACCTTTTGGCCACAGGCGATATTGGGAGCGGCATTCGGCTGGGGGGCGCTGATGGGCTGGGCCGCCATTTTCGGCACGCTGGCGCTGCCCCCCTTGCTGCTTTATGCTGGCACAATCGCTTGGGTGATTGGTTATGACACCATTTACGCCCATCAAGACAAGGAGGACGACGCTCTTTTAGGATTGAAATCAACAGCGTTGAAATTCGGTGAGAAAACCAAGCCGTGGCTGGTGTTCTTTTATGGCGCAACCATTGGTTTGATCGGGCTTGCCGGCCTGATGGCCGGCGCTGGAGACCTATTCTTGCTGGGGCTTGGGCTTGCCGCCCTGCAACTGGCCTGGCAAGTGATGACGTTAGATATTTCTGATCCAGACAATTGTCTTGCGCGGTTCAAGTCGAACCATCACTTTGGCGCGCTGGTTTTCGCCGCCCTGCTCGCCAGTATCCTGTTTTCTTGAATTTGCCGCCTCTCTTGTTTGCTTTTTGTCCTCAGGCCCCGGTGTCCTCAAGCTCCAGCCGTTAACCGCCAATGGGCTGGTCTGGAAAGGCCAATTGTTCGCGGGCGCGCCACTCATCCGTGACATAGTTGATGATCACCGAGGTGCGCACCCCCTCGATGGGGCGCTTCTCAAAACCATGATAGGAAATGTCTGACGGAATGAACACCATGGCGGTATTTTGTGCAAATGGGCTGCGGGCAACCCAATTTTTATCCTGATCGTAAATATCTGTACCAAGATCTTTGTGTTGCGGATCAGACGAAATATAAAGCAGCATGGTGAACAGCTTGACGCCAAGATCGGTATGTGGTTCGAGCCAAAAACCGTCGGTATCCTGGGCATATTCGATACGCAGATACGAGCCCTTGAGATCGGTGCCGAAGGTCTTTTCAATTTTCGAGGTCACCCGCGGATCCTGAAAACCCTCAGCAATGATGCGCACGACATCATATTTTTGTTGGTTTTCGACGTCGAAATATTTTCGCGTTGCATTGTGAATTTCCCGCCGGCCAGATTGGCCATGCAGTTCTGGCGGGGGAAATGGCAGCTCAGCCACAGGAGCCACCGTATCCTCTGGCAGGCAATCGCGCAACAGCCAATAGGGATAGGGCTGGTCTGAAGACTGGGCATTGTCGACACTTTTGAGAAAACTGGCAACGACGTCTTCTTTTGTACTGGCGATTTTAAAATCCATCTTGGCAATGTCCTCTTGATCCCAATCTCGCCCTTGCGTTGTTGAGCCAGCATCAGGCGGCTCACCTTTCAAACTGTCCTACAGCCGTCTTAAATGATCAGACATACTCTCTGCATGACATTGTGAGCTTATGCGATCAGAACTTAGATGTATAGGTTTTTCACCGCCACGTACACAATTGGACAGCAGATATCAAAAAATTGGGACAGATCAATTCTTCGTGGAAGACAACGGTTCCTGTGATTGCTCTGGTTTGAAGCGGTATGCAATCGAAGATGGGTCTAAAGATTGAGAACATTCCGATGAACGCAGACACTGGGCAACCAATTCCAAAAGTGAAGCATGAACATCGCGTTCAGCATCGTGCTGTGGCGGATTTTTTGCCAGAAATTCTAAAATTTCGCCATATTCGAGCATCTTGATCCCCGTCAACCTAATTAAAGTAACCTCCTCAGCTTCAAAAAGGTTAATAGCACAGATGCGGCAAAAATGTGTCAGTCAAGAGGGCGCGCTTACTGCCAACAGCAAATTCCCAAAGATACGGGGCGCGACGTTATAATCATCGACCTGCTCGATTTTTTTGCTACTGTAGAGAAAGATCATCAGTCATTAGCCTAAAGGATGTGTTCAGATGCCTTTAGCCCTTGCCATGGCCATTTTCTTCATGATGTGGTGGATCGTCTTGTTCGTCGTGCTGCCTCTCAACATCACCACCCAGCAGGAAAATGATGACATCGTACCGGGCACACCGGAAAGCGCCCCCGCCTCGCCACAATTACTAAAAAAAATGCTACTTACCACCGTCATTACGACGCTGTTGTTTACGTTGTATTATTTTAATTATGTCACCGGATTTATTACACTCGATGACATTCCCTTCTTGCCCAAATTTTCCAATATCAACCATCTATCATAAGTTCAAATTGCGCCCTCCGTTGCAAAACCCCAGACAAGAATTGCCGTGTTCAAGCCGCATTTATGGCGTAGTCAGAAGAATAATACCTATTCGATATTGATCCGGCTGATACAACTTGGCTATCTTAAAGTTGAGGCTGGTTTGGGAAAGGCCCTAATCAGTTGGAATTGTAACCCATTTGGGGGAGGATATTTCATGAAACAGTCCCGATTATATTTTAAATCTTACGGGTTTCGAAAGGTGTCACGATCATTGCAAACGGGGCTGCTTGCCGTAGTAGCGACGGGAATTGCAATTTTCTTACCATTTGCGCCCGCACAGGCTGAACAACAAAATACGATTCGCATTGGCGATGATTATGACTTCATCCGGATGGATCAGGATGCCGTCTGGCAAGACTGCCGGAAACTATGCCGCGAAGACGATCGATGTGCCGCATGGACCTTCGTCAAAAAACGGAAAATCAAGAAAAGAGACGTGCAGCTCAACCTTGGCGGTCTCAAGCTCGAGCTTGGCAAATCCCGCTATAAGATCATCAATCCGCAATGCCGGCTGAAATATGCCACCGGTGAAGCGCACAGAAACAATTGTTGCGTATCTGGCGTTAAAAAAATTGCCCGCCATGATCATGATCACGGTCATGGGCGTGAGCGCCGTGAATGGCGGTGTGTCCGCTACGCTGAAGCCGCCATCGAACAGTACAATCAAAACCTGCGGCAAAGATGCGGCCTAAAGGGCAGACATTGGCATAACAATTTCAACCGGCATTACAATTTCTGTATGGATGTCCGCCGTGCCAGGTTGAGAGCCGTGCGGGAAGAACGTGCCGATGAGCTCGATGAATGCCGGGTGCGGATGCGCCGGGTCCGGGTGCGCTGCAACCGTTATGCCCGCGCTGCGGTTCGTGATTTCGAGGAAAACAAGCGGCTCCATTGCGGCTTTGGCGAAAGCCGGTTCTGGGGCAATTCAAAAATCTGGCATGGTGATGAAGTCCGGCACTTCCAGTGGTGTGCCAAGGTTAAACCCGCTCGCCTCGAGCGCCGGGCCGAACACCGCGCCGAAGATTTATCGGAATGCCGGATCGAAGCCCGCAAATGTGATGACTTTGCCAATCGTGCCGTCAGACACCAACGCCTCAACAAACGCTGGCGCTGTGGCTATGAGGGTCCCCGTTGGAATGCCAGCCGGCATTATCATCATGAACGTTGTATGCAAATGTCCGACTGGCGCCGCAAACGCGATCTGAGAATTCGGCGCAAACGCATTCAAGCCTGCCGTCACAAACACTAATCAAGCCCTAAATTTTGCCATGAAAAATCCCGGGGCTTTGCTTCAAGCCCCGGGATTTTCGTCTTAATAGAATCTTTGGCGATGGGCCTTTCAGTGGCAGGCTTCCTGTTAACTACGTCCGCGTGCAGCCAAATGCTCTGCCCGTTTTTCCATTGAAGGAACAACGATCTCGATATCGTAGCCTTGATCCAGTGCTATGTCATCGATTTCATCATGATCCATGGTGGTGGCCTTCATCATCGCCCACATATAGGTCGAGCGGTCCCCAGCCTTGCAATAAACCAGCCAAGGCTTGGGCAAATCTTTGACCATGTCCTCAAACATATCAACGATATATTGGTTTTTCACCTGAAAGCCATAAAGGGGCAAATAACGGTATTCAAGGCCAAGTTCGGCACAGATTTTCGCTGCTTCATCATCCTGGACTTTTTTATAGTCTTCCTTTTCTGGAAGCAGGTCGATGAGCGTCTTGAACCCTTGTTCCTTGGCACGGGCAAAATCGTCCTTTCCCAAATTGCCCGACACCCAGAAGTCATCATCGAGCTTCTTGAAGACGGCTGGCGCGTCGGCTTGTTCTGTAGCGGCTTGTTCTTCGGTCATTTGCATCTCCTGCCGGTCGAGAAACCGGCCTCATCATAGCTGTTGAATGATATGGCTGTTGAATAATTTTGTGAAATCGGCTTGCCAACGGTTCGGCAAACCCTCATCTCCTGCAGGTTTCTGCCAAAGCAGA
>WGBT01000199.1 GCA_015494185.1 Hyphomicrobiales bacterium
CGTCCAGTGGATGATCGACGAGTTCAAGAAAGATCAGGGCATTGATCTGAGCAACGACCGCCAGGCCCTGCAACGGTTGCGCGAGGCCGCGGAAAAAGCGAAGATCGAGCTCTCCAGCGTCAAGGAAACCGAGATCAACTTGCCCTTTATCACCGCGGATCAGACCGGTCCCAAACATATGACCATGAAACTGACCCGCGCCAAGCTGGAGAGCCTGGTTGAAGATCTGATCAAGCGCACCGAAGAGCCTTGCCAGAAAGCCTTGGCCGACGCCGGGCTGCAACGCGGCGAAATCGATGAGGTTGTGCTGGTCGGCGGCATGACCCGGATGCCGAAGATCATCGAGACGGTGCACAACTTCTTTGGCAAGGAGCCCCACAAAGGCGTCAACCCCGACGAAGTGGTGGCGATGGGCGCGGCCATTCAGGCGGGTGTGCTGCAAGGCGACGTCAAAGACGTGTTGCTGCTCGACGTCACCCCGCTGTCGCTGGGGATTGAGACGCTCGGCGGCGTATTTACCCGTCTGATCGACCGCAACACCACGATTCCGACCAAGAAAAGCCAGATCTTCTCAACCGCGGAAGACAACCAGAACGCGGTGACGATCCGGGTGTTCCAGGGCGAGCGTGAAATGGCGGCGGACAACAAACTGCTCGGTCAGTTCGATCTGGTCGGGATTCCGCCGGCACCGCGTGGCGTGCCACAGATCGAGGTCACTTTCGACATCGACGCCAATGGTATCGTCAACGTGTCTGCAACGGACAAGGCCACCGGTAAGGAGCAGTCGATTCGCATCCAGGCATCTGGCGGTCTGTCTGAAGAAGAAATCGAAAGAATGGTCAAGGAAGCCGAGGCCCATGCCGAGGAAGACCGCAAACGCCGGGAGTTGGTCGAAGTCAAGAACCAAGGTGAACAACTGATTCACCAGACTGAAAAAACGTTGAAAGAACTTGGTGACAAGGTAGCCGCTTCAGACAAGAGCGTCGTCGAGAATGCCATCACCGAGTTGAAAACAGCCCTTGAAGGCGATAACATCGACGATATCAAACAGAAGTCCAACGCATTAGCGCAAGCAGCCATGAAACTTGGTGAACATATGTATCAGTCTGACGCCGACAAATCTTCTGGCGGTTCAGGCGCTTCGTCTGGTCCAGCGGCTGATGACAATATCGTCGATGCTGATTTCGAAGACGTCGATGACGACAAAAAGTCCGCCTAATTTGTTAGGTTACGAGCCTGACGTGTAAGGCTTATCAACACACGTCTAACGGCCTTGGCAGAACACACACAATTCAGCCGGGGCCGTTGTCGTGGTTGGTGAAAAGTCGTGGTTGGCAGAAAAGTGAAATGTCAATTACGGCACCTGTGAAACTGTAAATCACCAGTGAAACTGTAAATCACCAGTGAAAGTGCAAATGCAGTCACGGCACTAGAATTTGTTCAGTCTTCACCACCCCCACAGGCCAGACGAGAACAATTTGTTTTCAAGCGTGTTTTCGATGAAACTGTCAAAAAGGCTTTTTTGAACACGCTTCAATGTTGGACAAGAACGCAAAAGCAAGACAGACATGGCGAAACGCGACTATTATGAAATTTTGGGTGTTCGGCGTGATGCGGACGAAAAAAGCATCAAAAGCGCGTTCCGCAAACTAGCCAAACAATTTCATCCAGACCGGAATAAGGAAGATGCTCACGCCGAACAAAAGTTCAAAGAAATCGTCGAAGCTTATGAGGTTTTGAGTGACCCGCAAAAGAGAAGCGCCTACGACCGGTTTGGCCACTCTGCTTTTGGTGGAGGCATGGGGGGCACGGGCCATGGCTTCGGCGATGACTTCACCGCCTCCATGCAGGATATTTTCGATGACCTGTTTGGTGATTTCATGGGAACCGGCGGCCGCCGCAGCCGTAGCGGACGGGCGCAATCGCGCGGTCGTGATCTTGAATACAATTTAGAAATCACACTCGCAGAAGCCTTTTCGGGGAAAACCGCACAAATCAAGGTTCCCACGAGCGTGGTTTGTGAGACTTGTGGCGGCTCCGGCGCCAAACCGGGCTCAAGTCCAATCACCTGTAACTCCTGCGGTGGCAGTGGCAGAATTCGCGCGGCCCAAGGTTTCTTTACCATCGAACGGACCTGTCCAAGCTGCCATGGACGCGGCCAGATGATTTCCGATCCCTGTATCACTTGTCATGGCCAGGGCCGGGTTTCCAAAGAACGCACCTTATCCGTCAATATTCCCGCTGGCGTTGAAGATGGCACACGGATCAGGCTTGCTGGTGAAGGCGAGGCTGGCTTGCGTGGTGGTCCGCCAGGGGACCTTTATATCTTTTTGAGCGTCAAGCCACACGAATTTTTCCAGCGGGATGGCGCCGATTTGTTCTGCCGGGTCCCCATTTCCATGGTGACGGCGACACTGGGCGGCCAAGTTGATGTTCCCACTGTTGATGGGGGACGGACACGGGTGAAAATCCCCGAAGGCACCCAAAGCGGAAAACAATTCCGGCTGCGGGGCAAGGGGATGCCGGTACTGCGATCGGAGACGACCGGTGATCTCTACATCCAGGTCGAAGTCGAAATCCCGACCAATTTAACGCCCAAACAAAAAGAGCTGCTGCGTCAATTCGAGGCGCAGAGCAGTGAAGGCAATCATCCCGAATCCCACGGTTTTTTCGCCAAACTACAAGAATTTTGGGACAGTTCGCATTAGGTTAAGTCTGTTGACCTTATGATAAGGTGCCCCCTGGCCCCGCTCGTATACCGTTCAATTCACGTTGAAACTTCAAGGGGATACGGAGAACATTAGCGGTCAATGACAAAGACGGCCGACATTATTTGCTAGAGCGAAATCCGATCACATGGAGCTTGGATTTTTGCTCTAGAATCTTGTTTTGTTGTACAATTTATCCGACAACTCAGTCTTCACTTTTCGGATTAGGCGCTTTGCGGATTAGGTGCCATCTGAAAGAACTGTTGGGGTGGACGACGGGACTCGAACCCGCAACCACCGCGACCACAACGCGGGGCTCTACCAATTGAGCTACGTCCACCACAAAGAAAGGTACACACCACAAAGCATCACGCTGCGCTACCCTCACGCCCTATGAAACTTACACCATGCCCAGCGGAAAAATTCAAGTCTTAATGTGCGTGTAAGAGTGCATCTAATACCGGCGGCATTTAGAATTGACTGCTGACGTTTCTCGTATCCCTTTGAACTTTTTGCGTTAATTGAACGTTATACGAATGAAGGCCAGGGGCCGGGTGGTATAATTGGGGACAGCCTAAAATCGCTCATCGTACTCTAACCCAAGCCGCGCCGTTGGATTTCAGCAAGAATTTGATCAACCAGTTGATCGGGCGGGGTATGTCCCCCTTCAAGATGGATATCCGCCTGTTCTGGCGGCTCATAGGCGGAATCGATCCCGGTGAAATTTTTGATCAGACCTTGACGGGCTTTGGCGTAAAGCCCCTTGACATCACGGGCTTCACAGATCTCCAACGGCGTGTCGACAAACACTTCAATGAACTCGCCTTCAGCAAACAGGTTGCGCGCCATGCGCCGCTCAGCACGAAAGGGCGAAATGAACGAGACCAAAACAATCAGTCCCGCATCCACCAGAAGCTTTGCGGTCTCCGCCACCCGGCGCAGATTTTCCACACGGTCAGCATCGGTAAACCCTAAATCCCGGCACAGCCCATGGCGGACATTGTCCCCATCGAGCAGGTAAGTATGCCGTCCATCGGCATAAAGACGTTTTTCAACCAGATTGGCAAGGGTCGATTTGCCCGAGCCGGATAACCCCGTAAACCACAAGACATAAGGTTTCTGGTTCTTGATCGCCGCCCGCATTTGTTTGTTGAGATCAAGCTGTTGCCAGCGCAGATTGCTCGCCCGGCGCAAACCAAACGCAATCAGCCCCAGCCCCGCCAACGCACCTGACAGTTTGTCGTAAAACAACAACTGCCCGGTTTCAGGGTCCTGTTGAAAGGGACGAAAGACGATAGCGCGGTCGAGCGATAGATTGCCGAAACCAACTTGATCTTTAGTCAAGGCTTTAGCCGCCTGATGATCACAGCCTGCGGCTTCCAAGCGGTATTTCAGCTCGCTCACCGTTGCAACAGCCCGTTGCTCACCAGCGACAATGTCATAAGGGCGTCCCGGCAACAGCGGTTCATCATGGGACCATAGGATATACACGGCAATCTGATCTGAGCGCTCAATCGGTGGCAAATCTGTGTCTTGCTCACTTGACAGGGGGGTGAATTCTGCAATCAGAGCCTTGAGGGGATCTGAACTGGCGAGCATCTCCTGCAACCGTGTTCGCCATGCCTGATCTTTCAACAGCCTTTCCGGGTTTTGCATCTTTCCCCCAGTGCTCTTCGCCAATAGATTTTTTCGGGGCAAGGTACAAAACCTGATCCAAATTGCAAGCCTCGAAGAATTCCCACAGCCAGATGCACAAGTATCTTTCGGATAAAAATAGATTATCAGATCACATCTGCTAATGGCTTAAGCCCTGATAGCCGGGCCATAACCGACGCATTTTTCCAACCATTCCACAAACAAAACAAAGATCACGATGTTGTCATCGTTGTCATGCGCCCAAAACCAATGGCGGTCTTGGCCCCCGCCCCCACAATTTCCAGACTGAGACGGAGCCAGGTCTTAAGATTGGCCAGGTCATTCGGCTGGCAATCACCACCAGGACGGGGCGCAAAGGCGAAGGAAAACTTTGCGCCCGCCTCCACCACCAGAAACGGGATGGGATTGGGGTTTACCCAGTCAGAGGGGGTCGTTTCCAAACCCGTGCCGGCCAGTCGCCAGCCATCATCATGGGGCGTCATCACTTCAAGCGCCAGTGGAACCGGAGCCGCAGGCAAGGCATCGAAAAATATCCAGGCCCCCGCCCCAGGCGGCGTCTTGCCAACCGCCTCGCCGCCAAAAAGCCGCCGAACTTCATCAGGCGGAACCTCTTCCTCGCCCATCCAGTCACGCACAAAGGCACGCAACATCCCTTTCACCGAGGATCCCGGCAGATAGGGCGCGCCCAATACCGGATGCCACAGAAAACCGTTTTCCACCGGATTCTCAAGCCCAAGTCCGGTCACGAACGGACTTTCAAGAGTCGCTGAAACCTGCTCCCCAGAAAGCGCCGTGATCAGCTCCTGCTGGCGGGCTTTGAACGCATCAATCGCTGTCTTATCCCCAACGGCACGCCCCGCCACGGTTTTGATCCAATCCGCCTTTCCCGTCTCGCCGGCAATGTCATCGTAGCCGTTGTTCCATTTGTTGAAAAACTTCTCATACCACAGGCCCGGATGGCCGGAATTGCGCTGCTGATTGGATTGCTGGCGTGCTTCTTCATGTTGACGCGCTTCGGCATAAAAGGGAACAGTCATTCGCGACCCTCCTCACCCTGCGGTCCCTCAACCGCCGCAGATGCTGGTTGATCGAGAAAGGCGTTGGCGAATTTCTTCAGCCACTCGGCATAAAGCAAAGCCTCGGCCTGCATGTTGAGATAGTCACGCTGATTGGCTTTGACGACGGCCTTAATGAGATCGCCGTCTCCACCATGATCAGATGCGAGCTGCAAGGGACAATCTTCATGCTGGAACCATGCTGAAATGTGATCATAAAGGCTTTTATAAGCGCCCTTGCTGGCGCCTCGCTGACGCAGCATGGCAAGCGCTTGTCCCAACCCGTTGGCGCGAATTGTGGCGGGCAGACTTTGCGCATAGGAGAGATAATCACTCTCATTCCCCTGCTGGTTGCCGCTAAAATTCAGCACCTGTTCCATCGCATGCTTCATCCGTTTGCGGGCCATATCATTGTGTGGCACCAGATCAGGCATTAGGCAACTTCCTCCACCTTGCAAATGCGAAACCACCCCTGCCCAACGGTTTCATTACCGCCAACGCGCAGATAAGGATGTTTGCCAAACAGGTCATTATAAGCATTCGCCACAGTGCCCTTGCCATTGCGGTCGAGAATGACCAGTGTCATGACCGTATCAGGCGGCAGGGTTTCCTCATACCACAGAGCCTGGCTGATCTTGGTGCCATCCTCCAGACTGTTATGCGCGGCCACAGGCAAAGCATTACGGGCGAACCAAGAAAAATCCTCATCGGAAACAATCGCAAGCTGGTCTTTTAGACGCTGCTGCCGCGCCGCCTCATTGGCAATGGTTGAACCAAGCAGGTCCAGGAGCTCCTG
The DNA here is from genome assembly GCA_015494185.1 of Hyphomicrobiales bacterium. Taxonomy (GTDB): domain Bacteria; phylum Pseudomonadota; class Alphaproteobacteria; order Rhizobiales; family S144-35; genus S144-35. The sequence goes on from WGBT01000199.1 coordinate 6,216, forward strand.
CGGAGGCGGGCCAGCAACTTCGAACAAACGTTCTTCAAGATAAATCTTTTCACCTTCCCCGCCCTGGCTTAGAATTTTGTAGCTTCCTTGTGGGCCGAGCGCATCCCAGTCAACCGGTACCGGATTGCCCAGACCAAGCCGCGCCCGGTCGCGCCCGAAACGTTCGATGAGATAAGGACAGGTCAGCCATTTGTAAAAGCCTGTAAGCGAGCGCACCGGCAACAACAACAAACGGATGTCGCCAACCAGAATTTCCCCAGCCCCACCGCCTGCGGCATTTTCATCAGATGAGGCGCCAAACCAGCGATTGGCCTTTGCCTGGCATTGAGGGCTTGTCTCGCATGCTTCACGCAAAGCCCCCTTGACGCCAGCGCCTGGCACATGCGGCAAATCGGTGCCCCCCTCACGTGCCACGGGCAGATCAATGGCCCCATCGGCCTGACCAATACCGACATGAATGGCGGTTTCGGCCAACAGCCCCAGCAGCATCCCGCTGACCATCCCCGTTCCGTTTTCGCTCATTTGCATCCCTTTCATCTCTCCTGCCAGCGGCCATAGACGACACCGCCATAACCAAATTCCGTCGCCTGCCCCAGTGCAGGGGGCAGATCGGCAAGGTTTACATCGCTGCTGTTGGCTTTGATGAACCAGATGCTGCCTGCGGGAAGATGCGGTTTCAGCGCCTGTGGGCCGAATTTGGCAAAGCTTGACCACCCTCCAATCATCTGTGGTTTGCCCACACAGGCGCTGACAATGCTTCCCGGCAAGCCTTCAAGCCTGCCGCCAGGTGTGCGCCAGCCATCGTCTGTGGGCAATAGAGGAGACAGCAAAGTGACGGTATAACGCAGCTCCGCCCCCTCGGATGGAAGCTCAACTTCGGGCAAGGTCGGCATATCCTGGGCAATATCGAGCCAGGCAAACCGGTGCTCCCCACCAAAGGGACGGACGGCGGCGGGCTCCCACTCCTCCGCTCCCGAATAACCGGCACACAGCCGTATTTCTCTCGAATGTGAGCTGAGCCCAGTGCCGGGCCGGCGATGCACCGTCATATAGAGCATGCCTTGCTCGACCTGGCGTGTTCCCCGATCGCGGCGGATGCCCACCCGGCTTTCACTCGGGGCCAGCGCCGCAAGCCGGCGGAATTCTGTGCTCTTGGGCGTCTTTCCTGCAAGAAAGTCGGCCAAACCATCCGCTGTGAGATACCAGCCTTCGGGCGCCTTCCAACCTTCACCTTCGACCTCGGGCAGCAGAACCTGGCCAAGATCACAATGGCGGGGTACCGTGGGGCTGAGCCGCGCCACATCTGCCACCCTTGTGCCATCCGCAGACAGGCGAACGACTAACCCAAGCGGCGCAGGATAAAGTGGGGTGAGGCTTTTTGTTCCCATCTCCACCAGCCGCGGCGGCGCAAATCTCAGCTCGCCCAGATCATCGGGCCCATCGCCAAGGACAGACCTAAACACC
>WGBT01000200.1 GCA_015494185.1 Hyphomicrobiales bacterium
CTATGAATTGTTGACTTTATCCACCTACCCGCTGGTTGCCCATGCCGGCACGAAGGAAGCCCGCCAAGGGGCACGCACCTATATCGCCATTTTGCTTGGCACCTCGATCGGCTTTTTGCTGCTTGGCATCATCGTCACCTGGTTCGTTGCGGGCACGGTCACCTTCAAACATGGCGGCATTCTTGCCGGCAAGCTCGATCCGGCCTGGGCCGGGCTGCTCTATGCCCTGTTCCTGTTTGGGATCGGCAAGGCGGCGGTGATGCCATTCCATCGCTGGTTGCCGGCCGCCATGGTCGCCCCAACCCCGGTCAGCGCGCTTTTACACGCCGTCGCTGTCGTCAAGGCGGGGGTTTTCACTTTACTGAAAGTGACCATTTTCATCTTCGGCAGCGATTATATTCTCAGCAATGACGTCACGGGCGTACTGATCTGGGTGGCGGCGGCCACCATCCTTTTGGCTTCGCTCATTGCCATGACCAAGGACAATCTCAAGGCCCGGCTGGCCTATTCGACGGTCAGTCAGCTCAGCTATATCGCCCTTGGCGCCATGCTTGCCAGTAAATCCGGACTGATTGGCGGCACCATGCATATCGCCATGCATGCCGTTGCCAAGATCACCCTGTTTTTTGCCGCCGGCGCAATTTACGTAGCGGCCCGCAAAAAACTTGTCAGTGAGCTTGACGGGCTGGGCCGGGCCATGCCCATCACCTTTGGCGCTTTTCTGATCGGCACCATCAGCATCATCGGTCTGCCGCCCATGGGGGGCGCCTGGAGCAAATGGTTTTTGGGCCTTGGAACGGCTGAAACCGGCCAACTCATCTTGCTTGGCGTTTTGATGCTCAGCTCACTTTTAAATATCGCCTATTTGATGCCTATTCCATTACGCGGTTTTTTTCTCAAACCCGCAAGAGGCAGCCATTACACCCGATTCAATGAGGCCCCAAAAACCATACTATTGGCCATGATCATCACTTCGGCGGCCTGTATAGCGCTGTTCTTTTATCCTGAACCGCTTTATCAATTGGCGATCTCAGCCACACAAGGGCAATAACCGCACAAAGGCAATCATGATGTCTGACGAAGAAAACCGGAAATATCTCTTTGACAACCCCCAAAATGTCCGGCACCTGATGACCGGCCTTTATATAATCTGCGGCTTGTTGTTTGCCGCCGATTTCGTTCTTGAGCGCCATGCCTATACGGCGTTAGAAAAAATTCCCAATTTCTATTCCCTTTATGGCTTTTTTTCTTATTTGATTTTGCTGGCCATCTCACTCGTATTGCGCGCGCTTATAAAGCGCAAGGAGAATTACTATGATGAGTGATCTGCCGCCCTTTCTTCCGTTTTTCATCGCCGCTTTCCTCGCGCTGCCAACGACGGGAGGGCTTCGGAAACTGATCATGCTCGCCGCGCCCATTGCGGCAGCGTTACAGATCTGGTTCAATATTCCGGCAGGCACTCAAGTCACCTTCGATTTCATTGGCTATGAGCTCATTGTTTTACGCGCCGACAAGCTCAGCTTGATCTTTGGCTATTTGTTTGCCATGGCTGGCTTTATGGGCATGCTTTTCGCCTGGCATGTGAAAGACTTGAAACAGGATATTGCAGCCCTTGTTTATGTCGGCAGTACAATTGGCGCGGTGTTTGCCGGTGACCTTCTCACCTTGTTCGTATTCTGGGAGCTCATGGCGCTCAGTTCCGTCATTTTCATTTGGTCGAGTGACACAGCACGCGCCTATCATACTGGTTTGCGCTATCTCATCATTCAGGTTTTGTCCGGTGTTTTTTTACTCGCAGGCACAATCCTGCAATTGCAAACGACGGGCTCCCTTGTCTTCGAGAAACTCGACCTTACCACAATGGCGGGAGGGCTGATCTTTCTCGCCTTTGGCATCAAGGCCGCCTTTCCCTTCCTGCACACCTGGCTGACCGAATCTTACCCCGAAGCCACCGCCACTGGAACGGTCTTTTTATCGGTCTTTACCACCAAATTATCGATTTATGCCTTGGCACGCGGCTTTGCCGGTGAAGACCTGCTCATTTACATTGGACTGACCATGATGGTCTTTCCGGCCTTTTACGCGGTCATTGAAAATGATCTTCGTAAAACGCTTTCTTATAGCCTGATCAATCAGCTTGGTTTCATGGTCACGGGCATTGGCATTGGCACGGCGCTATCACTCAATGGCACTGTGGCCCATGCCTTTAGCCATGTAATTTACGAAGCTCTGCTTTTCATGGGCGTGGGGGCTGTGATCTATCGGGTGGGTCATTGTCAAGCCTCTGATCTTGGCGGTCTTTACAAATTCATGCCCAAAACGGCACTGATGGTTATCATCGGCGCCTTGTCGATCTCGGCCTTTCCATTATTCAGTGGCTTTATCAGCAAATCCATGGTGCTTACGGCTTTGCTGAAAGAGGGATATAATGTAGGCTGGCTGTTGGCCTTGTTTGCTTCAGCAGGCGTGGCCTTTTATGCCGGCATCAAAATTCCTTACTACACTTTCTTTGCCAAGAATACTTTTGCCGGAAAAAACAACGATTACACTCGAACCTCTTTCAAAGAGGACTTCCCAAAAGAAGCCCCAATGAATATGTTGCTGGCAATGGGATTGGCCGCGGTTCTGTGCATTCTGATCGGCATTCAACCGCAATATCTATATGCGGTGCTGCCCTGGAAGGCGAATTATTGGCCTTATGATACAACCCATGTTTTAGCGCAACTGCAATTGCTGTTTTTCACCGCGCTTGCTTTCGTTATTCTGACAACTCGTTTTCGTTTCGGCCCTCCCCTCCAACCAGCGACTTATTTGGATGTGGAATGGTTTTACCGCAAATTACTGCCACTGGCCGCCCGCGGGCTTGCGGTCTTGCTGACCCAGGCGCGCCATATGCTCATGACAACCATACGTCATTCATTCAGCGGCATTCGCAACGCATTTTCTCGAACGGCAACGGCCAAATATCATCTTTCCGAAAGCTGGCCAACAGGAAGTATGGTGTTATGGATTTCCCTTATCCTCGCAACTTATCTGGTGCTTGATATCTTTGTCTATGATTAGGGTTTTTAGGCTGGCTTTCTCACGGGTCATTTATGACGGCAATAATACCAGCGGTATTATTCGACCACTTGTGCCTTTCCTAAAGCAAAATCTGATTCTCATGTGATCGGATTTTACTCTAGAGTCTATCATCATCATACCTCCCTGCTTTTCTCAGGTTTAGATGAAGCGCCCCGGAAGTTGCGGCATTGCGGGGTTTTGACGAGTTGTGTTTTGGTCAGGGGCGGCTTGGTGATCATGCCTTCCAGGCAGCGGGCGGCGAGGCGGACGACGCCGTTTGTGTTGCGCCGGTTTTGGCGGAAGCAGAACGCGGCCAGATAGGCTTGCAAATGCTTGGGGGGAGGCACCACGCCGTGATGGAGGCCGGGCAGGCAGCGTTTCAAATTTGATGCGGCCGTATCATCAAGGAAGTAAAGACGAATCCCATTATCTCCAAAGAAAAGCGTTTGCTTTTGCTGCCGATGCAACATTCTTAAACGGCCTGCTAAATTCGCCGTTCCACCATCTTCTTCTTGATCTCGGCAATCGCTTTGGCAGGGTTCAAACCTTTCGGACAAGCCTTGGCGCAGTTCATGATGGTATGGCAGCGATACAGCTTGAAAGGATCTTCCAACGCATCGAGCCGCACCCCCCATTTTTCATCACGGGAATCGGTCAGCCAGCGATAGGCTTGCAACAGTGCTGCAGGTCCTAGATATTTATCGGAATTCCACCAATAAGAGGGGCAGGCCGTCGAACAACAGGCGCATAGAATACATTCATAAAGCCCATCGAGTTTAGCACGGTCTTCTTTGGATTGCCGCCATTCGTGTTCGGGTTCCGGCGTCACCGTCTTCAGCCATGGTTCCACATAGGCATGTTGCGCATAAAACCGTGACAGATCGGGAACCAAATCCTTGATGACTTTCATATGGGGCAGCGGATAAATTTTCACGTTCCCGCTGAAATCCTTGATCGCCTTGGTGCAAGCCAATGTGTTGGTGCCGCCGATATTCATGCTGCAAGAACCACAAATTCCTTCCCGGCAAGAGCGCCGGAAGGTCAAGGTTGGATCGATTTCGTTTTTGATCTTAATCAGTGCATCGAGCACCATGGGGCCGCAATTGTCCATGTCGACGTGATAACTGTCGATACGCGGGTTTTCCTGGGTATCGGGATTCCAACGGTAAATCTCAAAGACCTTGCTATTGGCTGCACCGGCTTGATCGGTCCATTCACGGCCTTTGATGATTTTTGAGTTTTTCGGCAGCGCAATTGCAACCATGGTCTTCTCCCGATAGATGTCAGTCGTTTTTATACCGGCGGTCTTTGTCATGGACCTTTTCATGCTTTCCGATCCCTTTGAAGGGTCGAAACAAATTGAAGGATATACGAAGAAAGGTCAGGGGCGTGGTATTTGTCATTATTATGATTATGTGAAAGATTGTGTGAAAATTTGCACTCGCGATATTACAGACAGCATCAGAGCCGTCCTTACTTTCCATGATGGAACACTGGCATTTTCCCAAACTTTGTCAAGGGTTGAAAACCGCTTCGCGGCCGCTTTCAGCGGCCCTTGACAAAGTTTGGGAAAATGCAAAAAACGCTCACCATGGAAAGTAAGGACAGGTTCAGGTCTCAAAGCTTATGGGTAAGCTGGTCGCTGGCCATCAGATCGAATGGCGTTCTCAGTCATCGTATTGATATTGCTTCCAAATGGCGTTTTCGCCAAGGCTTGCAATAAATGCGGCGTGCGCTTCTTGTTCAGCGGCAGAGATGCGCGAAGGCAAAGGCTTGGGGCGTTGCAAGACGGGCTTTTGGCGCCTTGCATATTGTGGCCGCTCCAAAGGTTCCGCAATATCAAGGGCCAACCCGGCCTGCCGGGCGCCGATCAATTCAATATAAACCTCTGCCAACAATTCCGAATCCAGCAACGCCCCATGTAAAGTGCGGTTGGAATTGTCGATCTTAAAACGCCGGCACAAAGCATCAAGAGTATTCTGCCCGCCGGGAAATTTGCGCCGCGCGAGCGCCAAGGTGTCGATCACCTGCTCCATCGGCAAAGGGGGCCGGCCAATCCGTTGCAACTCGAAATTCAGAAATTTCATGTCAAAGGGCGCATTGTGAATGATCAGCGTCGACGTGCCGACATAATCAAGAAATTCATCGGCAAGGGTTGCGAACAATGGTTTGTCGGCGAGGAATTCATTGCTGAGCCCATGCACTTTGAACGCCTCTTCGGGCATATCCCGTTCTGGGTTGAAATAGTGATGCCAAGTATTGCCGGTTGGAAAATGATTGATAAGCTCAACACAACCGATTTCCACTAGCCGATGCCCCTGATTGGGATCAAGGCCGGTGGTTTCCGTATCCAAAACGATCTCACGCATAAAGCTTGCTCCAATTGGCGAAAGCCTGTCCTTGCCGTCCTTCGAGACCGGCAATAATTCGTTCGATTTGGGCCTGGGTTTCAGCCAGGCTGCCACTGCTGTCAACCACAATATCCGCACGAGCCCGCTTCTCAGCATCGGGCATTTGCCGGGCCATCAATCGCTGAAACTTCGCCTCGGTCATGCCAGGCCGTTTGAAGACCCGGGCGCGCTGCACTTCAGGAGGAGCGGTCATCACCAAAACGACATCGACATTTTTGTCGCTTCCCACTTCAAACAGCAATGGAATTTCGAGCACCGCCATCGCCGCCCCCGCCTGATGTGCCTGACGCAGAAATTCCCATTCACGGCGCTGAACCAACGGATGCACCAGTTTTTCCAATCGGGCCAAAGCCTGATCATCATCGGCAATCAGGCGCGCCAAAGCCTTGCGATCGACGACCCCATTGACCACGGCCCCAGGAAAGGCCTGGGCCAATGGCGCCACCAGCTCATTGGAATAAAGATCATGAACCGCAGCATCGGCATCGAACACGGGAATGCCGTGGTCAGCAAAAACCTTGGCCGCGGTGGATTTGCCCATCCCCATGGAACCGGTCAGACCAACGATCAACATGATGAAGCCGAAATATCTTGTGCAACCATCGCATAAAGCTCAGACGTCACTTCAGGCCGTATGCCATACCAGCGCTCAAACCCAGGCACGGCCTGATGCAGCAACATGCCCAGCCCATCGACGCTGCGCAACTGCCGGACTTGCGCCGCCGCCAGCAATGGGGTCTTGAGCGGCACATAGACGATGTCATAAACCACCGCTTCTTGGGGCAAATGGCTCAAATCGATTTCAAGGGGATCGTTGCCAGCCATGCCAAGGGCTGTGGTGTTGACCAGCAAACCACAATCTTGCAATCCTTCTGAACGTGTCTGCCACGGGGCAACATCGATTTGATCCCCAAATCTTGCCGCCAGCGCTTCAGCCTTGGCGCGGGTTCGGTTGAAGAGCCTGATTTTGCTCACTCCCCGCTGTTGCAGCGCATAAATGACAGCTTGGGCCGCCCCGCCGGCTCCCAGCACCGCCGCGGGGCGGTCGGCGGGCCAATCGGGGGCGGATGTATCAAGATGGGTCAGAAAACCATAACCATCGGTATTGCCAGCAATCAGCTGCTCCCTCTCATACCAAAGCGTGTTGGCCGCCCCTATTGCAACGGCTGCCGCATCGGCTTCGTTTGCCACCTGCAAAGCTGTGCGTTTGTGCGGTATGGTAACGTTTGCCCCAATAAACCCGTTTGATTTAAGTTTTTTCAAGTATTCGAAGATTGTTTCATGTGGAACACTTTTCTTCGTATATTCTCCAGCTATGGAATACTTCTTGATCCAGTAATTATGGATAAGGGGAGAACGTGAATGCTCGATGGGATAGCCGATGACACAAGTCCGCTTCATGGCTAAACAGCTCCTTCCTGCTCAGCTTTCGATCACACCGTTTTGGCGCAGGAAATCGAGCAGTGGCAACAGGGGCAAGCCTAAAATCGTGAAATAGTCCCCTTCGATTTTCTCAAACAGATGAATGCCCACCGATTCCAGCCGGTAAGCCCCCACAGAGGACAACACCTCCTCACCGGCAGCAGCCAAATAATGTCCGAGAAATTCAGCAGAGAAATCACGCATCGTCAGATCCGCGCGGCTTACATGACGCCAAAGCAACCGGCCATCGCGTGCCACGCAAACAGCGGCATAAAGCTGATGAGTCCGCCCCCTGAATTGCAATAGATTGTTGCGCGCAGCTTCCATCGAAGCCGGTTTCTCATAAACCTTTGCCCCCAAAGCCAGCACCTGGTCGGCGCCAATCACAAAAGCATCGCGATGCGCCTGGCTGATCTGTTCCGCTTTGGCAATCGCCAAGACTTCGGCAATATCGGCAGGTTCCACAACACTCTCACCAGCCCGCAACGTGGCTTCAACGGCACGCTCGTCGATATCGGCAGGAAGGGCCGCAAAATCAAGCCCAGCCCCTTTAAGTAAAGCCGCACGGCCGGCACTTTGGGAGGCCAAGATCAACCGGTATTCGTCTGACTGAAGCACAATCTTAAAACCTTCTGGCAATTCTTCTTCGGCTCATAACGCAACGCCACCTACAGAACCAATAAACGTTTCCCTGCCAAAATCATATATGACAAGCCATGGATTGTTTGGAGGATCCTTTGTGGAAAGAAACGGCTGTTATCAACAGCCCCCTAGGCGGAATTGAAGAATTGCCTGATCTTTACACAGTGACCAGTTCGGTTTTGCACAGAATAAGCCGTCCACAAGCCCAAATACCAATCTTCGACCATCGATATCAGCCGTCATCAGCTTTTCAAGAAGTTATTCGCAAGTCTCAAAACCGTCCTTTGGACGTGGCCAAAACCGCCTCAACCTCCAGACGGCCGGAAACCTTGGGTCTCAAAGACACCTCGAAATCCACCGCGACCTTCCGCCATCAATATCGCGCTTGATCAATCATTGCCATTCCTGTCGAAAGAATGTGGGCAAACCGTTCTCCCCAAAATCCAGAACCCAAAATAATAATAACCAAAACAGATTCAAAAAAATTTTTTTGTATTTTTGTGGCACAAACCGCTATTGTCACCTTATGTTGCAAAAAGCTTTGCAACGACGGCCGAACGAATTCCAAGCAACTCATCGGATCCGTTTACCAAGCCCATTTCACTGAGTTCATCAAGTCTATGACAACCAAGGTTCAATCATCGGCAACAAAGCAAAAGCTGCTGCGGGTTCTCGATGGAGAGACCATCAATCCCCCGCCGATTTGGCTGATGCGGCAGGCTGGACGCTATTTGCCTGAATATTGCCGAACCCGCAGACAGGCAGGCAGTTTTCTTGAGTTGTGTTACAATCCGGAACTGGCCGCCGAAGTGACTTTGCAACCCATTCGGCGCTATCAATTCGATGCCTCAATCCTGTTTGCCGATATTTTGATCGTTCCCGATGCGCTCGGCCAAAAGGTCTGGTTCGAGGAGGGCGAAGGACCGCGCCTTACTCCCATTGAGAATGAGCAAGATTTGAACCGTCTCAATCTGGCGCGATCGGAAGAAAAATTTTCCAAGATCTATGAAACGGTTAGGATTTTGCGGCGTGAACTGCCGAAAGAGACGGCCTTGATTGGTTTTTGCGGGGCGCCGTGGACGGTGGCGACCTATATGGTTGCAGGACGTGGTGATCGGACTGCAGCGCGCCTGTGGGCTTACCAGCAACCCGAGCTCTTTGGACGTCTGATCAAACTGTTGGTTCAAGTTTCGGTCGATTATTTGGCGGGGCAGATCGAAGCCGGTGCTCAGGTCGTGCAGATTTTCGACAGTTGGGCCGGAGATTTGCCAGACGATGAATTTCACCGGTGGGTCTTGGAGCCAAGCCGCGAGCTGGTCGCCCAATTGAAGCAGCGTCATCCGCATGTGCCGGTGATTGGTTTTCCCCGCGGTGCAGGGGCTGGGTACAAGGATTTCATTCGTCATGTCGATGTCGATGCGGTCAGTTGTGATACCACCATGTCCCTGACCTGGTGCCGCGACAATCTGCAAGAACATGTGGCAGTACAAGGGAATCTCGATCCGTTACTTTTGATTGCGGGAGGGCCTGTCTTGGCGCGACGGGTTAAGCAAATCCGTGAAACCTTGGGGCAGGGGCCGCATATTTTCAATTTGGGGCACGGTATTACGCCCGCCGCTTCCCCAGACAATGTCGCCCGTTTGGTTGAATTGGTACGCGAGACTTGAGTTGAGGTAAAAAAAACGATGGACCATGCAACACTATATTCGCTCACCAAAGCATTGCACTTGATTTCAGTTATTGCCTGGATGGCTGCGCTGTTTTATCTGCCAAGGCTTTTCGTCTATCATGTTTCGGCGGCAAAAGGGTCGGACAAATCCGAGACATTTAAGATCATGGAGCGGAGATTGCTCAAAATCATCGCCAATCCAGCTATGATTTTGAGTTGGTTCTTTGCCCTTATACTTATTTTTTACTTTAAGTCGGTAGATTTTTCGACAGATATTTGGTTTCACGTGAAACTTTTGCTCGTTATTGCAATGAGCGCGTTACATATGATGTTGGCAAGGTATGTCAAAGTTTTTGCAAGGGATGAAAATCGCCGCTCAGCAAGATTTTATCGGATCATCAACGAAGTTCCGACCGTGTTGATGATTTTAATTGTGTTGCTTGTGATTGTGCGTCCGTTTTGATCATGAGCAAATTTTTTCTATTTGTCATTTGCATCACAGGATTAATTGCTATATGGTGAAGTAAGTTCACCTCCAGACTGCTCCCCTTAACCTAAGTCAAGCGCGGTTGTTATGTGGCGTCGCTTGATAGGGCGTGCGCCATCATCGGCAAATTCACATGAAGCGGATTTTGACGAAAGAGTCGATCCTATTTTGGGGGGACTGGCCATGTGATGAAGCGGTCGAATTTCATGTTGAAAATTGCAACGTCTTGAATGTCGGCCTCTTTTACCAAAGAGCAGATCACAGAAGCTGCTCGAAATTGAAACGGATATCTATTGTCATACTATCATCTGTCTGCATGTGTTCACATGCTGGGCTGCGAAAATCGTTTACAAAGGAAGCCCGATCAGGAGGGGGTTCATGTCTGATGTCGCTTCAGCGCCAGCGCAGGAAATGAAACTTCAGGATCTTAAAACCAAAACGCCAACGGAACTTCTCGCCTTTGCTGAAGAGTTGGAAGTTGAAAATGCCAGCACATTGCGCAAACAAGAATTGATGTTTGGCATTTTGAAGCAGTTGGCGTTGCGGGATACCCAGATCACCGGAGAAGGCGTTGTGGAAGTGCTGCCCGATGGATTTGGGTTTTTGAGATCGGCCGATGCCAATTATTTGCCCGGGCCTGATGATATTTATGTCAGTCCAAGTCAAATCAGGCGGTTTGGTTTGCGAACCGGTGACACGGTTGCCGGGCAAATTCGCAGCCCCAAAGATGGCGAAAGATATTTCGCTCTTTTGAAAGTCAATGCCATTAATTTCGAGCCCCCAGAAAAGGCCCGCCACAAAGTTCATTTCGACAATCTGACGCCGCTTTATCCCACCGAATGGTTGAAGATGGAGATCGATGATCCAACCAAGAAGGATCTCAGTCCGCGGGTCATCGATATTGTGGCCCCTCTTGGCAAGGGCCAAAGAGCGCTCATCGTGGCGCCGCCAAGAACGGGAAAGACCGTTCTGTTGCAAAACATAGCCCATTCGATTACGGCCAATCATCCAGAGTGTTTCGTTATTGTTTTGCTGATCGACGAACGGCCGGAAGAAGTCACGGATATGCAAAGGTCGGTGGAGGGGGAGGTCATCAGTTCCACTTTCGATGAGCCGGCTTCACGCCATGTTCAGGTTGCGGAAATGGTGATCGAAAAAGCCAAACGGCTGGTGGAACATGGCCGTGATGTTGTGATTTTGCTGGATTCGATCACCCGTTTGGGGCGGGCTTATAATACGGTTGTGCCTTCGAGCGGCAAGGTGCTGACCGGGGGGGTCGATGCCAATGCCTTGCAACGGCCGAAGAGATTTTTCGGCGCGGCCCGCAATATTGAAGAAGGGGGCTCGTTGACAATTATTGCCACGGCCCTTGTTGATACCGGGTCACGAATGGATGAAGTGATCTTTGAAGAATTCAAAGGCACGGGCAATTCAGAAATCATTCTCGATCGCAAAGTTGCCGATAAGCGGATCTTTCCCGCCATCGATATCGCCCGAAGTGGCACCCGGAAAGAAGACCTCTTGGTGCCGCCGGATGTTTTGCAAAAAATGTTCATTTTGCGCCGGATCCTCAATCCGATGGGGGTTCAGGATGCAATAGAATTTTTGATCGATAAATTGAAGAACACCAAAAACAATGATGAATTTTTCGACTCCATGAATACATAGCCAAAGGGCTTTGAAGGCAATTCAAGATGAATTTTTACGCGCAGGGAATTAGGAAAAGGCAAGCTCCTTGGCGATGGGAACGATCTGAATTTGCTTTTCAATGGCGTCGATGACACGTTTCGACAAAGGCAAATTTTCCCGTTCCGTATCCCAAACATCAAAGAAACGCTTTACGGTTTCTTTGGCGGTCTTCATCACAAGCCGTTCCGGTATTTGAGCTTTACCAGCCAGATAAGCCAATTCATCTTTGGAAAACTGATCCATTCGGCGGGTGCGGGCATATTTTAGGGCTGCGGTTTCATCTTCTATATAGGGAATTGTTGAAACGAAGTCATAGGCAGGCGCCAGTTTCGGCGTTCTCTTGTCTTCATATATCAACGACCAGTTTTTCAGATGCATATCGGCATTGCCGATGAGTGTGTTGAAAACCAAGCGGCGGATATATTCGGCAATGCCTTCCTCGCCGGTTTCGGTCCAAATCACGGTGGCGATATTGCGATAGCTGGCACGTTTATATTTGTCTTCCGGATAAACCGAGAAGACTTGTGCAAAATCCTCGATATGCACAACAGCGTCGCCTTGTTCGGTTCGATCAAACCGGCGAATGGCATAGGCGTCACCTTTCAGATCGCCGATGCCAGGTGGCAAACCTTCGATTTCATCCAGTTCCACAAGCTTGATCTCAGGTACATCGATGCCAATGGCTTTGGCCAAAGTCATCATGGAATATTCGTTTTCCGGAACGCCTTCGAATTGATTGGAAGGCAATTTGACAATCCAGGAACCGCCGGTGCCGTGGGCGGGGATGGTGAGCCCTTTGCCGGCATCTTTAATGGCAGAAAATTTGAGCTGTACGCCGGCGAGGGAGAAACGCAGCGCCTGATTTTGATGTTTCTGACGGGATTGGTCATCTTCATCGCCATTGGCATCGGGAGGCCAGGCTTCACCGTCGGCGGGGCGCACTTTGACAGCGCCGGGCAGATCTTGCCCCAAAACCCAAAGCAGAAAAAATTCCCGGTTCGGATTGACGCCGGCACGGTCGGCGAGATAGCCCCGCATGACGCCTTCAGGCAAAAGATTGGAGAAGAACGGCAGGATACGGGTTTGTGTTGGTTTGAAATCCGTCAACAAGCCGCCATAAGCATCTTTGAAGGACAGGCTGAGTTGTGGCCGGTCAGGATCGTTCTGATATTTTTCAGAAAAAGTAAAAATCGATTTGTCACCGGGTAAATTGGTGATAGTGCCAATATGTTGGTCATAAAAAAGCACATCGAGAATTGAAACATCAGGCATCAATCATCATCCTCATCATCGAGTTGATAGGCTGGGCGAGGGGAGGGGGCGGTGTCTTCGTCCTTGCCACCAATGATGGTTTTCACAGCGGGGACGAATTTGCGCGGCACCAACATCAATTCCCGGTCGAGCGCGCGGGCGATTTCCACCAAGGTTGAAAGGGTGATATCGGTCTTGCCGGTTTCGATCTTGGAAAAATTCGACTGGTCGATGCCCGTCTTTTGCGCCACGGCGCGTTGCGACAGCCCGGCTTCTTGACGTGCCGCCTTGAGGCTTTCGATAAGAGATCTGGTGTTATGCGGCATGGGCTTTCTTTCGATCAAGATTGATGGTTTTCAACACCTTTAATATGAATTTTGAGGTTTAATATACCCTAAAAAACTTGCTCTTCAAGTGGACTTTGATGGTTTTTGACACCTTAAAATAAATCTATGAGGTGTTTTAAACCATCTTTGGTGGGCGTTATGGTGGAGGTTGTTGGGGGGATTTGTCAGTATGACACCGTGAAGCTGCGATCCCCCTCCCCTTTTCTGACCATTTGAGATGGAGCAATATGATGAAAGATAAATGGTTCTGAAGGAGAAGCAAAGTGTCTGGAAAACAATTCGAATGGGAATCTTGTTTTGCGGCCGATTCTCCTCAAGGGAATGGTCACCCTTCCGCAACGATTTTCGCTCTGTCCAGCGGACTTGGCCGGGCGGGGGTGGCGGTCATCCGGATTTCTGGTGAATTGGCCGGCAAGACACTGTTTGCTTTGACAGGGAAAAAATCGACACCGCGCCGCGCTGAGCTCAATGCGCTACATGATCCGCAAAGTGGCAAGTTGCTCGATCGGGCTTTGACATTATGGTTTCCGGGACCGCACAGTTTCACCGGTGAAGATGTGGCCGAGTTGCATATTCATGGCGGGCGAGCGGTCATCAGCGCGGTTTTGGAAAGTTTGGGAGCCTTACAGGGCTTGCGTTTGGCTGAGCCCGGGGAATTTTCGCGGCGGGCTTTCGAGAATGGCAAGCTTGATCTGACGGCCGCTGAAGGACTGGCAGACTTGATCAATGCCGAGACCGAATCCCAACGGGAATTGGCGCTTCGTCAGGCAAGCGGTGCCCAACAGCGGCAATTGAATTCATGGCGTGATGAGCTGGTTCGGCTGTTGTCACTGGTTGAAGCGGCCATTGATTTTTCTGACGAGGCCGACATTGCTGATGACGTAATCGCGCCGGTTTGGCAGGATGGGACCAAATTGTTGGAAGAGATCACCGCCTATTTGGATGATGGTCATTGTGGGGAAATTCTGCGCGATGGTTTCAAGGTGGTTATCGCAGGGCCGCCAAATGCGGGGAAATCCAGCCTGCTCAATGCCTTGGCGCAGCGCGATGTGGCCATTGTTTCTGATGAGGCTGGAACCACCCGTGATGTCATTGAGGTGAAACTTGATGTTCAAGGGGTGCCGGTGATCCTGTCTGATACGGCAGGTATCAGAGCTGCACCGGGAGCGGTTGAGCGTGAGGGAATTCGCCGGGCGTTGACGCAAATCAAGGCGGCTGATCTGGTGATCTGGTTGCATGATGCGTTGGCCGGTCAACCCATATTTCCGGATTCGGTTGTAAAGGAAGCGGCTTCAGAAATTCTTCAGGTGGTCAACAAATGTGATTTGCTGCCCCAATCTTCATCGGAAATGCAAGCCATAGCAGAAGACAAGCTATTGATTGCCGCCAAGCAGGGCATTGGCATCGAGGCTCTGTTGGAGATTTTCGCCGAGCGGGTTACAAAGCTGAAAGGCGCGGTGGGGGCGGCACCGATTACCCGTGCCCGGCATCGTCAGGAGTTGCAAAAGGCCCAACAGGCACTTGCGGCTTTTACCTCACAAGACCGCACGGCGCTGGAACTGCGGGCCGAAGATTTGCGGGTTGCCGCTCGCGCCATAGGCCGTATTACCGGTGAAGTCGATGTGGAAGAAATACTTGGAAAGATATTTTCTGATTTTTGTATTGGCAAGTAAAATTTTAGAACAATTGTTTCACGTGGAACTTTAGTTTTTGTCCTTATTGTCATGTTTCATATAATCATCTATCCAACCGCCCATCTGATTATTTCCTCAAGGGATGTTGTTTCTCAGGTGAAACGGGCGGTTGGAAGGTCTGCCGTGATCAGCCATGATCTCAATATTTCGATTCTGCGTTAAAACACTAAGATCGTATGAGCTTTGCAATAAAGATCGTGGTTAACACCGAGGCAATGACGGCGGAGACAAACAATGCCGGCAAGCCCCAAAGCGCAACCCCCAAGATGCTGGCAAGGGTGAAATTGGCCATGCGCCAGATATAAAGTTCGGCTTTGTTGTCAGTGGAATCAACTTCTGTATGGGACTGGTTATTGGGGGCAATGTCTTGATTGGACATGGTGAACGATCCTTGTGATCCTTGTTATTGAATTAGGTTTTTTTATTTTTGAACACGGATTTCTTATTGTTATTGGCGCTTAGCCAAATATTTTGGTGTTTTGGATTGGATTGCGAGCAGACAAGTCGCCTCTGCGGCGAGAGGTCTCGAAAATTGGCTAAAAACGAAACTAAATAACTTGAACTGACCTTCGTCAGGCACCTAATCGGAGAGGCAGCATTTTTCTTTCAATCTTCGCTGTCGCAGCGATAGGACTGGTTGGCAGCGGATGGAAGTCTGTGATAAATCCCTGATATGAGCAAATTTCAATTTGATGTCATTATTATTGGTGGTGGTCATGCAGGCTGTGAGGCAGCCACAGCGGCGGCACGTATGGGTGCCCAGACCGCGCTTGTCACCCATAAATTTGCCACCATTGGTGAAATGTCTTGCAATCCGGCCATTGGCGGGCTTGGCAAAGGGCATTTGGTGCGGGAGATCGATGCGCTCGATGGAGTGATGGGGCGGGTTGCCGATGCGGCGGGGATTCAGTTTCGAGTTCTGAACCGGCGCAAAGGGCCTGCCGTGCAAGGTCCCCGGGCGCAAGCCGATCGCAAACTTTATCGCCAGGCGATGCAGCGGGAAATTCGCGAAACGGCGAATTTAACGGTCATCGAGGCCGCTGTTGAAGATTTGATCATCAAAGATGAAGCTGTCCAGGGTGTGGTATTGGCAGATGGCCAAAGCATCTTGGCGCGCTGTGTGGTCCTGACCACGGGAACATTTCTAAATGGTCTTATCCATATGGGTGAGACCAAGATTCCAGCAGGCCGCATTGGTGATGCGCCGGCAATCGGGTTGTCAAAAACGCTTTATGGACTTGGTTTCGCCATGGGGCGGCTGAAGACCGGAACCCCGCCACGGCTTGATGGCCGCACGATCGATTGGAACGGGCTTGCGGAACAGCCAGGGGATCGGGAGCCGCAACCCTTTTCGTTTTTGACAACAGAAATTACCAATCCGCAGGTGAGCTGTTACATCACTCACACCAACCCTGAAACTCATGCCATCATCACCGCCAATCTATCACGGGCGCCGATGTATTCGGGGCAGATCGACAGTGTCGGCCCGCGTTATTGTCCGTCGATTGAAGATAAAGTCGTGCGGTTTGCTCAGCGCGACGGGCATCAAATCTTTCTCGAACCAGAAGGGCTTGACGACGATACGATTTACCCCAACGGCATTTCGACATCACTTCCTGAAGAGGTGCAACGGGCTTTTCTGGCGACCATTCCGGGGCTTGAAAATGCTGTCATTCGCCGTCCCGGCTATGCCATTGAATATGATTATGTCGATCCACGGGAGCTGCATCCAACGCTTGAGACCAAGAAGATCGCCGGGCTGTTTTTCGCCGGGCAAATCAATGGCACGACCGGTTATGAAGAAGCGGGGGCCCAGGGGCTGGTTGCGGGGATCAATGCGGCGCAAAAAGCGGCGCAAGGATTTGCGGATTTCGTGGTGTCGCGCACCGAAGCCTATTTGGGGGTGATGATCGATGATTTGATCAGCCGCGGGGTTACCGAGCCTTACCGGATGTTTACTTCGCGGGCTGAGTATCGTTTGCATTTGCGGGCTGACAATGCTGATCAGCGTTTGACCCCCAAGGGGCTGGCCATTGGTTGTGTCAGCCAGGAGCGGGCGCGCCATTTCAAGGCACGGCAGGCGGCTTTGAATGCGGCCATAAATCGATTGCAAGCCCTGTCCTTGACCCCCAACGAGGCGGCTCATCATGGGCTTGCCCTCAATCACGATGGCCGGCGCCGTTCGGCCTTTGATCTATTGGCCTTGCCGAATGTGGATTTTGCAACAGTGCAACGGATTTGGCCTGAACTGCAAGAAATCCCAGCCGATATCGCCGCGCAAGTAACGATTGACGCCCGTTATCATGTTTATCTCGAGCGGCAGAAAGCGGATATCGCGGCCTATCGCAAGGATGAGCAAATGAAAATTCCCGCGGATTGTGATTTTCGGTCAATTCCGGGCTTGTCCAACGAAGTTTGCAGCCGGCTCGAACAACACCGCCCGGCTTCATTGGCGCAAGCCAGCCGGATCGAGGGAATAACGCCTGCCGCCCTGACCATTTTGCTTGCCCATCTCAAACGGCAGCGCCGTGAGCGTGAGCGTGCCGCCTAGCAAGCTGACCCAAAGGAAGGCTGGCGGCTCTCTCAAATTGTTGGCTCTCAAATTCCTGCAAAGGTGGTGAGAGAGGCTGGTGGGGCTATGAGGAAGGAAGGCCAAAACTTTGCGCCGATTTTCTGAACTTCCTGTTCTCGATCACCCGATCACAGGACCCGATGAGTTTGCCGAAGTCTTTGCGGTTTCACGTGAAACCATTGACCGGCTCAAGCTTTATCATCGCCTGTTGCAAAAATGGCAACGGGCGGTCAATCTGATAGCGCCTTCCACCTTGAACCAGATTTGGTACCGTCACTTTGCCGACAGTGCGCAACTGACGGCCTTGGTTTTGCAAAAGTTGGGCGAATCAGTTGCCGCGCAACCGCGGATTTGGGTCGATTTAGGGACTGGCGGGGGCTTTCCGGGGCTGGTCAGTGCGATTTTATTGGCGGAAACAAGCAATTTTCAGCTGCATTTGGTGGAAAGTCATCATCGTAAATGCGCTTTTCTTCGTGAAGTGGCCAGAAATTGCGGCATCACTGTGGATATCCACAGTTCTCGAATTGAAACTTTTGCCGAATATGCTCAGGATCAACATCAATCAGTGTCTGTAATTTCAGCACGCGCACTGGCTTCTTTGCCAGATCTTTTCAAATTTGCCGTGCCCCTGTCAGGTGTCGAAACAACCGGGTTCTATCTCAAGGGGCAATCGGTTCACCAAGAGCTGAGTAATGCGCGGCGCGGTTTTAGTTTTCATTACAGTCTTTATTCAAGTGTGATCGATCCTAGTGGAGTGATCGTTGAAATTGCCAATTTGAGCGCCAAAGCGCGATGATAGGAGACGAAGAAAATGACCGCAGCCGGGGGAAATTTGCCAAAGGTTTTTGCAATCGCCAACCAAAAAGGCGGGGTTGGCAAGACGACAACGGCGATCAATCTTGGCGCCGCACTGGCCTCTGCCGGGGAAACCGTGTTGGTTGTCGATATCGATCCACAGGGCAATGCCAGCACGGGAATAGGTATCAGCCGCAATGATCGTCCGGCATCGACTTATGATGTGTTGACCAGACGAACCAGCCTGGCGCAAGCCATGCAGCAAACCGGGACCAAGAATTTGTTTGTGGTGCCGGCAACCATTGATTTATCAGGGGTTGAAACCGAAATCGCCAATGATCGTGACCGGGCTTACCGGCTTCAGCAAGGGATTGCCCAATTGGCCGCTGATGCTGCTGCACAAGGGATTGAGGTTTCTTATGTGCTGATTGATTGTCCGCCGTCGCTCAATATCCTGACCTTGAATGCCATGGTGGCGGCAACGGGGGTGATCGTGCCGGTGCAATGTGAATTCTTCGCCCTTGAAGGGCTGTTACAGCTGCGTGAGACAATCACCGAAATCCGCAATTCCATCAATCCGTCCTTGGATATTCAAGGTGTGGTTTTGACAATGTATGACAAGCGCAGCAAGCTTGCGGCTCAGGTCGAAGACGAAGTTCGCAAGTTCTTCGGTGTGAAGGTCTATTCGACAGTTATTCCGCGGAATGTGCGAATAGCCGAAGCCCCATCATTTGGCAAACCGGTGATCGATTATGACAGAAGTTGTTCAGGCAGCCAGGCTTATATCGAGCTGGCGCAAGAATTGATCGGTCAAACCCAGCAAATTGCAGCAGAATGACGGTTATTGCACAAGCAGCGCTGCAAACGGCAAGAAGCGGAATGTGGTGATAATCACGCAATGGAATTTATGAGGGGAATTTAGATTATGTCAGTCGCTGGAAATTCGCGTTTGGGGCGCGGTCTTGCTTCTTTGATGGGGGATATGCACAATGAGCCAGAGGCAACCGCTCCCATTCCGGGGAAGGAAGAACAACGAATTTTGCCAATTGAGGCGATCAAACCCAGCACCCTTAATCCACGGCGCGATTTCAATGATGAAGAGCTCCAGGAGCTGGCCGATTCAATTCGGGAAAAAGGTGTCGTCCAACCGCTCGTGGTACGGCCCTTAAACGGTACAGGGCCCGGTTATGAGATCGTTGCCGGGGAGCGGCGTTGGCGGGCCGCGCAAGTGGCGCAAGAGCACACCGTTCCAGTGATCATCAAACACTATAGCGATGCCGAGGCCCTCGAAGTTGCCATCATCGAGAATATTCAACGCACGGATCTCAATCCCATTGAAGAGGCCACGGGCTATATGGAGCTGATCGAGCGGTTCAGCTATAAGCAGGAAGAGCTGGCTCGCAAGATCGGCAAGAGCCGCTCGCATTTGGCCAATATGCTGCGGCTGCTGAAATTGCCTTCGGATGTGCAAGCCTTGATACGTGATGGCAAACTCTCCATTGGTCATGCGCGGCCGCTGATCGGACAGGAAGACGCCAGTGAGCTCGCGCAGATGATCGTTGAACGCGGACTCACTGTTCGTGAGGTCGAAGCACTTATTCAAAAGCGGGAAAATCCAGATCCCGATGATGATGTTCGCCAGATTTCACAAGCCGATGCCAATATTCTCAAAATCCAAGGCGAGTTGTCAGAGATATTGGGAATGAAGGTGGCGCTCAAGCAAGGGGCCGGGGAATCTGGCGAATTGACCATCAAATACAAGACTTTGGAGCAATTCGAGGACATCTATCACCGGCTGACCAATAGCCAGTATCGCTAATTAATCAACATCGATGATATCTTTTCCCGAGCCTGTTCATTTTATGAGCCAAAAGAACAGGCTCTTTTGTTTATGCTGATAGTCTTTGTCATTGCAACGTTGTGATTATAAAGGCGAGGCCGCTAGCGTGTTTTACGGCTGGCGAGCTGTAATAAGGTGTGGGTGGTCAATTCGGTTTCCAGTTCAGGTTTGAACCGGGTTTCTTTGATGGCTTGCCTGACAAGGCGATGGGCGGCGTTCAAAGCGGGAAGCGGCCAGGCACGCAATTGCTGTTTGAAACCCGTTTGAGCTTTGAAAAAGACAGGAGGACGTAAGCTTTTGATAGCTTGATCTGGTGCCATGCCTTGATTGATTTGCGATTGAACTTGATGCAGGCGTGTCAAATGACGGTTAAGTAAAATCAAGATGGTCTGGCAGCTATTTCCCTGAGCAAGTTGTTGTTCAAAAAGCCGTATTGCAATCTTCGGCTGTCCCCCTAACACGCTGGCGATCAATTCATCGAAACCCGCCGCTGAACTATCACCGATAATGGCTTCCACATCGGCGATATCGATGACTTTACGAAGCCCCTCTTGCGGTTTGGCATCAACGTAAAGCGCCAATTTTTGCAGTTCATTACGTGCAACCGCATAATCGGCTCCAAGCAAACTCATCAAAAGTTGCTCGGTTTCGGGGGGCACCTGAAACCCATGCGCCGTGAGTTCTTCTTGAATAAGCGCTTGAATATCGCTTGCTCCTTCTGAAAAACATGGCAGTGCGGCAGCACGTTTGGCGGTTTCAAAAATTTTGCGAATCTTGTGGGACGGTTTGAGATTGCCAGCTTCAAGAACAAGGCGGGCGGGCATGGGCTCGGACAAAAGATCCGCAATACTATCTGGCTTGATCTTGGTTGTCAGTACAGCGCGCAGGATCTTCGGGCCGCCAAACATCGGCAAGGTTCGCGCCTCGATTTGTAAGAGATTGGGCTGTTCGGCGAGATCCCGTTCCCCAATGCGCAGGATTTCCCCCGGTGGATTGGTGGCTTGAACGAGAGCTTGGCTGAGGGTTTTCGCGCGGTCGCTGACCAGCCCGTCATCAGGACCATAAAGCAAAAAGGCTTCGAAAACCGGATCAGGATTTTTGATGATGCGAGCTGTCTCACGCGCCTTGAAAGCTGCCATGCCAAAATCTTCCAAAAACAAAAGCAGCGCGAATAACACTGGCGGTATTCATCATTGACCGCTTACGTTTTTCGTATTCCTTTGGAGCTTCTTTGTAAATTGAACAGTACATGAATCAAAGTAGGGGTCGCTGGTATCATATCCCCTATTTTGTTATAAATGGCTTGGAAACAATTGATCCTTATAGGAATTTTCTCATGTCATCTATCTGAACTCATCCAAGCTTCTTGTTTGGTTAGCTTTTCATGATGGCATGATCAAGTTATGACCGGCTGGAGAAGAAGGCGGCAATTCGGTTTTTTATATTTTGCGCGATGACGGTTGCGGCACGGTTTTCGGCATCGATCTTGGCGCGTAGATTGGCGAATCCAGCATCAACCCGGTCATAGGCTGCTTGGGATTGTGTGGTGGCTTTGAAAAGAACTTTTTCGGTTGCCAGATCAATCAGCTTATAATCAGCTTCCAGATGATAAAGCATTTGGGTTGCCTGACCTGTGATTTGTTTTAGAACAGGTGACTGGCTTTCCCGCAAGACGACATCGAGACGATAACTCGGGGCCTCAGGATAGTCTCCACGGTAAAGACCAAAGATAACTTCATTGCGAAGCTTTTGGCCAACCCGGCCAGGGATACGTGTCACTTTGACGGCGGCCAATTGCTGCGCCACCTGCGCATTGCTGTAATGACCATAAAGAGGTTGAAAGCCACAGCCGGAAAGAACAGGAGCGACGGCAAGTCCAATGAATGCCAAACGAAGCGCTGCACTGCAGGTCAAAGCTTTCAACTTCGGTCGATTAAGCATGGTGATCCGTTACCCCTCGGCTGCTGATCGAAAGAACCAATCAGATGACAATATTCACAATCCGGCGCGGCACGACGATGATCTTTTTC
>WGBT01000201.1 GCA_015494185.1 Hyphomicrobiales bacterium
CCCAGTTTACATTGCCATCACCAGACTATTTTATGACCTTTTAGCGGCAAATCGTGGAAATGAGACCGGCGGTCTTTCATCATCAGCCTCTTACGTTTTTTACATCCCTTTGAAATTCCTGCATAAATCAAACTAAAAACGAATCAGGGACAGGAGCCTCCAATATTATTCCACCAAATTCACTTGAACCTTCGCCAATGCAAAAACGAGAATACCCTAATATCTATTTCCCAAAAGGCTGCCCTGATCTCACTGACAATGTCAGAGCCGTCCTTAGCTTCCATGATGAGACCTTCGCATTTTCCCAAACTTTGTCAAGGGTTGAAACCGCTTCGCGGCCGCTGCAAGCGAACGTGGAGTGCCGCAGGCACGACAGGGGCCTAAAAATGCGGCCCTTGACAAAGTTTGGGAAAATGCAAAAACGCTCACCATGGAAGCCAAGGACAGGTTTGGGCCAGAAAAAACAAGGACAGCCAGTCTCCCCAATTATCAGATTAGGTCAGCGTAAATTTCCCCCCTTCGTCAATCCTCAGTGGGCAAAAATATCTTCGTCGGGCCAACCGGCAAGATCGAGCCTAACGCGGGTTGGCAGGAAATCAAAGCAAGCCTGGGCCAGCTCGGTGCGCCCTTCCCTCTCCAGCATATCCTCCAACAACGCTTTCAGCTGATGCAAATATAAGACATCGCTTGCGGCATAGCGTTTTTGCTCACTGGAAAGCACCGGCGCCCCCCAATCCGACGACTGTTGCTGTTTGGAAAGGTCCTTGCCGATCAACTCCCGGCACAAGTCTCTAAGCCCATGACGGTCCGTATAGGTCCGCACCAACTTCGAGGCAATCTTGGTGCAAAAGACCGGTTCGGTCATGGTTTCCAGATATTGATAAAACACGCCCACATCAAAACGGGCAAAATGAAACAGTTTCAAAACCGACCGGTCCGCCAGCAGCGCCCGAAGATTGGGTGCTGAGAAATCGCCGTCTTGAAACTGCACCAAATGGGCATTGCCGTCACCGGACGACAATTGCGCCAAACACAACCGGTCGCGCGACGGACGCAGCCCCATGGTTTCCGTATCGATGGCAACAACCGGCCCAAGATCGAGATCATCGGGCAGATCCCCCTGATAGACTTGGATTTTCATATGTTCTTCTTATTGACTTGGATTGCTTTTCAGTCCCCTCAACGCCGCTTCCCCCTCAACTCAATGAGGCATGCCCGCTGGGAACCTATTCATGACAGTCGGTAGCAAGTTTACCAAGACAGTGCAACAGTTGACCACTCAAGAGTGTCAGCTATTTGAGCCCCCAAAAGGCTTGGCGTGTTTGTTGTATTGTTACGCAGGGAGAAGCTCGCTTCTGATTCACCAAAAGGATGGCTCTTCAGCCCTATCCACGCACTTCTCTCTTGAAAGAGCCACTGTCAACCGGGTTGATTGTCGATTCTTACATTATAAGCTTATAAGCTTACAGTCTTAGCTTTCCCCCCGCGCATCTCATCACACAGAGCCGTCAATGAACCGGAGAATAGGATATAGGAGCCATCTTTTCCAGCGCGGCCAGGATCAGCTCTGTCAAGGCCGGATCCGCCCCAAGTGAGCCCGCATAGACGGCGTTTGCACCGGTTGCTTCAATGGCTTCAGGCACGTCATCCCCAGCATGCATGCCATCGCCGGAAAAAAAGCCCTCAACCACCGTTGGCCGATCTGACACACGCAACTTGTCGGTCAAAAACGGCGCCTCTTCCAAATAAGCCGTCTCCACCACCGCAAAATCCGATCGCGCCCGAATTTTTTCGGCAAATGCCTCGGTCGAACGGGCCGAGCCCCGCGAGACTTTCGAGCCATGGCCAACGATCAACAACCGCGTCTTCTCCACGGCCAGCCCCGCCGCCTTGGCCGTGCGTTGCGTCCGGGCAAGGGTTAGCGCGGGCAAAGCTGGATCCACACCCATCGGCCGCGCATAGAGAAGAGGCAAGTCGAGTTGTGCCGCCTGCATGCGCTCGGGCAATTTTTTCTTGGTGAAATAACCTTCCGCCATGAACAGGGGATAAACGATCACCTGGCGCGCTGCGCTTGCACGCAGTTGAGCAATGGCACTCTCCAAAGACGGCTCCCCCTTCAAGACGCCTCCCACTACGCACACAAATTGCTGCGCGGCGGCGATCCGCCGGCAGTGATTTTGCAAGGCTCGATTATTCCCCTGCCCGCCTCTGTCACCATGGGCAACCAGTAATATCGCGGTGTCTTTCATCACAGTTTTGGGCCTGTCGACATTCAAGCTGGATTTTTATGAACTCGTCACTCATAGATCATATGTCATTTTATCGTCTTATCGTCCGCAATAACGCCCCCCGCTATTTCTTTGAGCGGGATTCGAGCTGACTGATATTTTCGACAATAATTTGCAGGGAATTGAGAAAGTCTTGACGCTTGGATTTTGGCAAAGCGTCCAAAATCCGCTGATCGGCAAGCGAGGCTGCCGGTGAAGCCGCTTCGAGAACCCGTCTGCCCTTGGCGGTCAGTTTCACCGCATAGGCGCGGGCATCTTCCTTGG
>WGBT01000202.1 GCA_015494185.1 Hyphomicrobiales bacterium
AAGCCTTTGGTTCAGGAGAGGGAGGGTATGACCGTTTCCGCGCTGTATCAGGCAAAAAGCTGCGCGCCATCGTCAGCAATCGGCGAATTTATCTGCACACCCCACTTGGAACCAAATTACCGATTAACTATGCCAGCGATGGCACCATGACCGGTGAAGGGGGCGCGTTGGCAAAATACCTCTCCAGCAGGAAATATGTCATCAATGACACCGGCAGATGGTGGATTACCCGCAACTTCCTCTGCCAGCAATGGCAAAACTGGCTCAAAAGCAAGAAAACTTGTATCCAGGCGGAAATCCGGGGCAACAAGATCAATTGGCGTTCTGATGATGGCGAAAAAGGCACCGCGACTTTGGGACCACGGCTTAAAACCACAACTCTTTCATCTCCCTTATCCACCCCCTGCGCTCAAACATCACCTGCTGGTTGCACCAGATATTGAGGAACCTCTGATAACATGACCTATCCTGCCGCCGCCCCTTGGCCTTCCATCTATGGTCACCGCGGAAAATGGACGAGAGGCCAAAGGGCGGCGGTGGGGGGCGGCACTTTGTTCAAAGGTCCCCTATAAATGCCGCCGGTATTATACCAGCGCCCCCTGCCCCTGACTTGCCTACAGTCCAAGCCCTCAAAGTATAAACCGATTGTTGGATTGTGTTCTCGACACTTGTTTTGTCACACAACTTACCCAAAAACCGGCTTTGTCAGGTCAACATGCCGCGCATGCGGCGGGTGGAGGTGTTGCACTTCTTACCCTGAAACGCGCTCCGGCTCACCAGAAGGATGGCTTCCAGCGCAACTGGTGCACTTCAAATTTGAGAATTCCTTTCCTCTTGAAAGACTTGCGCTTTAGCCTTCTTTCTTGTCCAGCGTGGCAGCATCAGAAAGAGGAGCACTTTCGACAGCTTCCGGTAAATCACCGCGATACAGATCATCTCTTAAGCGCATCGCAGTGGCCGGATTTTCAAAACGCGCCCTATAAATTTGTGTACTCGCCAAGATTTTCTTCACATATTGCCGGGTTTCCTTGAACGGAATCCGCTCCACCCAATCAATCGGATCGATTGTCGCCGAACGCGGATCCCCAAAGGCTTTGATCCACTGGCTGACCCGTGGTCCGCCGGCATTGTAAGCACACAATGTCAGGATATAAGAACCGCGATACTCACGAATGAGATCACTCAAATGGGCATGCCCCAACATCAGATTATATTTGGGATTGAACAGCATCTCCGTGGTATGACCATGTTGCTTGAATTGCCGCGCCACGGCCCGGGCCGTGCGGGGCATGAATTGCATCAACCCCCGCGCCCCAACCCAGCTCTTGGCACGAAAGTTGAATTCGCTTTCCTGGCGGATCAAGGCATACATCAAGGCAGGTTCCACTTCCATATGCACAGGCACCAGCCGCTTGAAATCCGGCAACACGTCGATTGGATAGGCATAATGGTCCAACGGAAAGCCGCGGAAAACCGCAATCTTGCCAACCCGCACACTCATCCGTTTCGAACCGATCCGCTTGGCCAGGGCATTGAGCAACACCAGCTCACCAGGAGACTTCAAGGTCCAGGCCAGATGATTGAAAAACAAAGGCAGCAATCCCCGCTTCTCTGCCTTATAGGCATAAATCAGCCCCTGCACGGCCGACCGGTTGATAAAACGCTCGGTTTCTTCCTTGGTGGGAATGGGCAGTTCACGAAAATTGGCATGTCTGTGATTGGGATCCACATGATAAGCCGCCAATTGCCCATAATAGGTATGCTGAAAACGGGCTGCCATTTGATAGTGTAAGCGGGCACGGATGGGATCTTTTTTGGCTTCAAAGACCCGGCCCAGCCAATAATGGGCTTTCGCTTTGCCGCGCCGGCTGGTCACCGCTTTACGCAATTTTTGAAAATGTTGGAGAGCTTTGTCAGGTTCCGCCAACATCCGCAAAGCAATCCAGCCGGACATGAATTGCGCTTCTTCGAGATATTTGCCTTGCAATTCACCATGGTTGGCGACAAAACGATAGGCCAAGGCAGGGCGCCCCTGATAAAGGGCATAACGCGCATTCAACAGACGTTCCTTCCACCAGGCTAGGGGGCTGATGATGGTGGCCGTGTCCGTTGGCGCCGCCAGCAGCAGCTTCCAGGCTTCATTGAACTTTTCCTTGCGCCTTAGATATTGAATCCGGTTGAAGCGCACCCCCCAATCACGGCGGTCTTTGGCTGAAAGCTTGGCATAACGCTCCTTGTAGCGGCCTTCCCAGATCTTGCGTTTAGCGCCCTTGGTATTGTCCATATGGATCACCGCAGAACGCGCTTTCAATATGGGCATGTAGCGGCTCTTGCCCGCCAGCTCAGCCATGCGCAAAGCCCCGTCGATATAATATCCGGTGCGATTTTTATAAAGAAAGAAATGCATGCGTTTGACGTGGTCCTGCTTGGTGAGAATACCGTCAAACTTTTGCAAAATAACTTCCTCAAGAGCAGTATCGAGCTGTTCGCTCATCCAAGCCTTGCGAATCAGTTTGCTGGCTTTGGCCTTGTTGCCCAGTTTCAGTTCTGCCATCGCCAGCGCCACGATACCGGCCCCCGTGACCGGTGGCGACTCCTTGAAGAAGGCCTTGACCACATGCGGGTCTTCGTCAAGACCGGCAATCATCCGCTCGACCCGTTTGCGCAACCGCATCTGCGAGGGCCAGTCTGGATGGGCGCGGCGGAAAGCCTCGAGTTCCTTGTAATCGCCGCCAAGACCAAGCCGGCGCAGATAATACCATTGTGCCAAAGCCCGCGCGGCCTTGTTTTTAATTTTCCGAATGGCATAAGTGGTACGATCAAATTTTCTCAGCTGCGTCGCATAAATCGCTTCCTGGAGATTTTTTTTGTCGTCTTCGTTGAGAGGAAGCGCCAGCAATTTATCAATCGCGGCAAATTTATACTCTTTGTGACCAAAGGGCTCGAGCTTTGGCGGGCTCGGCTCGGCTTCCTGTTTGTCGGCTTGCTTGGCTTGTTGTACAGGTGCCGCTTGTGGTTCAGACGCCTCAACAGCAGCTTTGTCAAGTTTGGTTTGGGCGGCAATTTCACCAGGCTTTTGGGGCGTTGTTTCGAGCTTTATTTTCGCTGAGCGAACCGGCTCTGACTTTGGCCCCGATAATGTCGCTTTTTTAGAAACCGCTGTTTTAGAGGCTTCTGTTTCCTTCGGCTGTGGGGCTGAAGCTGCCGGCGCACTGGCAAGCGTTTTAACCGTTTCTGTTTTCTCTGTTTTTGCAGACTTCGTTGCAAGCTCCTCAGCAGGCGAAGGCTCCGCTTCTGCCATCACAACGGTTTCCTTGACAAGGTTTTTCTTAGCAGGACGGCTAGAAGCAACAGCATTTTTTACCGCCTTTTGTTTTTGGGGCTTGTCCTGAGCAACCCTTTGAGGCTTTGAAGCAAGCGCCAAGCGGGAAGCCGTTGCCTTAGGATTGCCCTGCAAACGATCCGGCAAAGCAATCACATTTGAGGGTGAGGTTTTTGCATCGCGGGCCGAGGCTGGGGGCTCTTGCTGAGAGCGCTTTTGCTCTTGGTGAGGCCGGGCTTGCGGAAGCTCAACCCGCTGGGCGGCCAAATTGCCATTCTCGTTGCGTTGCTGCTGACCGTCCGGACGGCGGACTTGCCGCTGCGGGCGTTTGATGATCTCACGTGGCCGCATCCCCAATTTCTCAAACATCCAGTCATAATAACGGCGAATCCGCGGAAATTCCTGCGCTGGATGATCAAAAACCTCGATCGGCAGCCGAGCCTCGATCTTCCCTGTCGCTTGCGACGGCTGGTCCGCGGAAGCCGAGCGGCTTAAAGGTACTGCCGTCTCAGCAGGCGATGGGCGGCCATTTTCCGATGCCTTTTCTGCCCTTGTTTCTTTCGGCGGCGCTTTGGGCGACACTTTTGCCAATTTCGGAGCTGGTCCAACGGCCGTTTCTTTCGCAACCTTCTTGGCTGATTGCGTGGCGAGGGGGGCCGGTTGCGTGATAACGGGAGCCGGTTGCCTAACCTCAGCAACTCCCCCCGCCCGCTTCCCAGATGAAGCAGCAGGTTGAGCCGCCACTTGAACGGCAGCCCCATCGGCCGACGGCCCTTGCCGCAACAGTCCAACACCGGCGGCTTGCTTTTTCACCTCCTCTGCGATTTTTTCCTTGCGGACATTCGCATTCGCCATTTCAGACTTTGGCTCAGAAATGGCCTCGGACGACACAACCGCTTTCTTTTCCGCCACCTTTTCGGGGCTCTTTGGCACCAGCCCCGTTTTTACGGTCTGCATGTTTACGGTCTGCATGGCCGGGGGCTGCATGGATTGCGTAACCGGCCTTGCTGCAGGATTTGCCGCGGCCACAGGCGCAAGGTCCTTCTCAGCAGCTTTGGCCTGTGCCTCTTTGGGGTCAGGTTTGGTTTCAGGCGGCCGAACAGCGATCTGTTGAGAGGTTGTCATGGGCTGTTGCTCGACAGCCCCATTGTTTTGCGGAACCTCACCAGCCCCTTCCCGCGGCACCTGCACCTTGGCATCCACCGATAAATGGGATTTGGCTGCCACTTCGGACTTTTGAGGGGGCTGTTGCTCTTGAGCTTTTGTAGGGGCTTTTGAAGTTACTTCGACAACGGCATCTTCAGCTTTTGCGGCTTCGGCTTTTGGAACATCATTTTTGGGAGCCGCGTTTTTTGGAACCGCAACTGTCTCCGTCAAAGCTGCGGCTTGCGCTGCAATCGGTTTGCCCGCCTGCTCGCCCTGTTTTGCTCTTTGAAGCTTTTCTCCCCCTTGTGCAGTCTCAACCGCCGTAGACGGCCCGGCATCTTTGACAACCACATCTTTGACAACCACGGCCGGCTTGGCATCTGGCTGGGCATTTTGCGACTGAGCATTTTGCGGAACGACTGATCGCTGGACAGCCGGCTTGCCCGCTTGCTTGAGCCCTTGATCAGGTTTTGTTTCAACACCAGCGGGCACCGCTGCTGGTTGTTTTGGGGCGCTCATATTGGCACGCATGTTGGCACCCATGCGCCGCACGCGATTGGGATTGGGATTGGGCAATAAAGCCTTGGTGATAAGAAAACGAGGATTGCGCTCGGGCAGGTGTAAATATTCCCGGGCCTGCAAAGATTGGATCCCCATCGAGGTTGCAAAACCAGCAACGGACAACGCAAAAACCCCCCGTGTCCGAAACTTCTGATGCCGCTGTTTCACCATTGTCCTTCTACTCTTTAGACCACCCGTGTTGCGTGTTGCTTGCCGCTAACAACTGCTTACCGGTGAGATTATGCACCCAATCCGTTAAAAAAGAAGCACGTGATTGGCCGAAGGCTTAATTTGCATGTCTGTTTTCTGCCTGTTCAAGCCTAAACCTGTCCTTCCACTCCATGATTCAGACTTCAAGAATGCCTAGCACAATTCACATGACTTCCAGGCTATGCAAAATGTGCCTTGTTCGCAAATCACAACTTTCAAATTATGTTACTAAATTTTTAACCAATAACGAACGACGGTTCTTCAATATACCCCCAAATAATAAATATTATTTTTTGATATCCCTATTTACCTCCCCCATTTCCCCATGTCATCATCGACAATTACTTTATAGATATAGTATTTCTTGCCAAATAGCATCCCAATTGACTGAAATAATCACGTTCTTTCCCTGTAAAAAAACATCCCGCTTTTGATCGCTCTCGACCCAGGCGTTGAAGATCTGTACAACTGGATCAAATGCCCCTATAGGCTGATTGATAACAAGCTAAATGGCAAAGTAATTCTATCAGTAGCAGCTAGGGCCCCAACATCCCCGAAACAGGGCAGACGAAGGAGCAAGAAATGTTTAAAGGGTCGATCACCGCCCTGATCACGCCATTTACCGCAGGTGGCGAAACCATTGACGAGGCCGCACTTACGCGGCTGGTCGAACGGCAAATCGAAGCTGGCACCCATGGTGTCGTCCCGGTGGGAACGACTGGCGAATCGCCAACCCTTTCCCATGCCGAACACATCCGGGTCATCGAACTGACCGTTGCCGCAGCCAATGGCAAGATTCCCGTGATTGCCGGCTCGGGCTCAAATTCCACCCGCGAAGCCATTGAGTTGACCCAGCAGGCCGAAAAAGCCGGCGCTGATGGCGCCTTGATCGTCACGCCTTATTACAACAAACCGTCTCAAGCCGGCCTTTACAACCACTACAAGGCGATCCACGATGCTTCAAACATTCCGATCATCATCTATAATATTCCCGGCCGCAGCGTGATTGACATGAGTGTGGAAACCATGGCCCGGCTGTTTGAACTGCCACGTATTGTCGGCGTCAAAGATGCCACCGCTGCCCTTGACCGTGTCAGCTTGCAACGTGCCGCCATGGGACCCGATTTCATCCAACTTTCCGGCGAAGATGCCACCGCGCTGGGCTTTATGGCCCATGGCGGCCATGGCTGTATTTCGGTCACGGCCAATATCGCCCCAGAGCTTTGCGCCCAATTCCAAAACGCCTGTCTGCGCGGGGACTATCAAACCGCCTTACAATTACAAGATCGTTTGATCCCGCTGCATTCGGCGATGTTTGTCGAATCAAATCCGGTCCCGGTGAAATATGCGGCCGCAAAGCTTGGGCTTTGTGAACCCGATGTCCGCAGCCCCCTGGCGCCGATCAGTGAAAATGCCGCAGCCATTGTCGACGCCGCCTTGAAACAGGCCCAACTGATCGAAAGCTAGACCAGACTTGGGCACAAGCATACGGACAACAGTCAATGAGCGGAAAAAACAAAAAAAAGGCCGGTCTGGGCGGCAAACGCGGACAAGAGGGTAATTTTCGTGTCATCGCGGACAATCGCAAAGCCCGCCATAATTATGAGATCGAGGAAGTCCTCGAAGCCGGGATTGTGCTGCAAGGCTCCGAAGTCAAGTCCTTGCGTGATGGCAAGGCCAATATCACCGAATCCTACGCCACGGAAGAACAGGGAGAGATTTGGTTGATCAACGCCTATATCCCGGAATACGCCCAGGCCAACCGCTTCAATCACCACCCGCGGCGCGCCCGAAAGCTGTTGCTCAAAAAGCGGGAAATAGCCAAGCTGATCGGCGCTGTGCAACGGGAAGGCATGACCATGGTGCCGCTGAAACTCTATTTCAACAACCGTGGCCTTGCCAAACTCAGCCTGGCGTTGGCACGCGGCAAGAAACTTCATGACAAACGCCAAACCCTCAAAGAGCGCGATTGGTCACGGCAGAAAGCACGCTTGTTGCGGGAAAAAGGCTGAGGTCGCTTCCAGCCCCGCTCGCTCATATTATATCAAGCTTATATCAACGCGCCCCATGGGCTGACAGGCATGGGAGAGGTGGGGCACACCCAAGCTCTTCAAGCCCCTCTTCAAGCCCACACCTGTCCTTGCATTCCATGGTGAGCGGTTTTGCATTTTCATGGGCTTTGTCAAGGGCGCTTTCAAGCGCCGCGAAGCGGTTTCAACCCTTGACAAAGCCCATGAAAATGCCAGGGTTTCATCATGGAATGCAAGGGCTGGTGACACTGTCATCAAAACCAAGCTCACATGTTTGACAACGCCTTAACCCTCGTTACTCATAATTCATGAAGACTCATATTCATGAAGGTTCATGAGGGGGGAGAATAAAAGATTTTTACCATGGATGATGAGACCGACACCACCCCCGAAGCAGAAGCGGCATTGGCGGTAAAGGCCCTGGCGTTTCTGGCGGGCAACGAACGCCATGCCGCACATTTTCTCAACGTCACCGGTTTGGATGCAGCAGACATCCCTTCCCTTGTCAAGGACCGGGATTTTCAGGTCGCGGTGCTGGATTTCCTGCTGCACAATGAACCGTTATTGCTCGCCTTCGCCCAATCCGAAGGCCTTGACCCCAAACGTATCTGGCCCGCGCGCGACCGGCTGGCCGGGGAGTTCAGCCAATATGGCCAATAGCCACGTCCAGAAAACCGCCTCATCAAAAAACGCACCCAATTCTGCCAGTGATTTGCGGATTGGTGTTGATCTTGGCGGCAGCAAGATTTCTGCCATTGGCCTTGACCGCGAGGGCCGTGAACTGGCCCGGCATCGGATTCCCACTCCCCGCAACGATTATCACGCCACCCTTGCCGCCATCACCGAGCTCGTTGCCATGATCGAACAGCAATGCGGCCGCCGCGGCACGGTGGGGATCGGCATGCCGGGATCGATTTCGCCTACAACAGGGCGGGTACAAAATGCCAATTCCACCTGGCTGAATGGCAAACCCTTTGATCGCGACCTGCGCACAGCCCTCGGCCGCGACATTCGCCTTGCCAATGACGCCAACTGTTTTGCCCTCTCCGAATCCATCGACGGCGCCGGTCAGGAGGCGCGCAGTGTCTTTGGGGTCATTCTGGGCACTGGTTGCGGCGGCGGCTTGGTGATTGACAAGACACTCATCAATGGCCCCAAAGGCATTGCCGGCGAGTGGGGGCATAATCCTTTGCCCTGGCCCCGTCTCTCACCGCCAAACGCCGAACTTCCCGGCCCGAAATGCTGGTGCGGCAAACATGGCTGCATCGAAAGCTGGGTTTCCGGCCCGGCCCTTGAACGCGACTTTGCACAGGCGGCGAAACGCCAGACAACAGGCCCCGCCATTCTGAAATTGGCTGAAAACGGTGACCCAGAAGCCCAAGCCTGTCTCGATCGCCATGCTTCCCGGCTGGCGCGGGGGCTGGCCATGGTCGTCAATATTTTCGATCCGGAAGTGATCGTACTCGGCGGCGGCCTGTCGCAAATGCCACATCTTTACCAGGTCCTGCCCGATCAAATGGCGCCTTATATTTTCGCCGACAGCAAAACCATTGATATCCGTCCGCCCCGTTATGGTGACGATTCCGGTGTTCGCGGCGCCGCCTGGCTATGGGATCTTGACAAAGTGTGAAGCGATAAAGGGCGTGATGAAACGGCTTGCCGCTCAGCCCTCGCGGAAGCGGTTGGTGATGGGATAGCGCCGGTCGCGGCCAAAATTACGGGATGAGATTTTCACCCCGGGAGCGGCCTGGCGGCGCTTGTATTCCGCCACATAAAGTTGATGTTCGATCCGTTTCACGAGCGCCGGATCATGGCCGCGCTTGATAATTTCACGCACCGGCATTTCCTGCTCCACCAGACAGGTGAGAATATCATCGAGCACCTCATAGGGGGGCAGACTGTCCTGATCACGCTGATTCTCACGCAGCTCCGCCGTTGGCGCCTTGTCGATGATCGCTTGGGGAATGACTTCCCCATAAGGCCCCAGAAAACCATCCAGCCGGTGGGCATTGCGCCAACGTGCCAGCGCATAAACCTGGGTCTTGTAAAGATCCTTGATGGGATTGAACCCGCCATTCATATCGCCGTAAAGCGTGGCATAGCCCACCGACATTTCCGACTTGTTCCCTGTTGTGATCACCAACGCATCGAATTTGTTGGAAATGGCCATCAAGACGACCCCGCGAATGCGCGACTGAATATTCTCTTCGGTCACATCGGGCGCAGCCTCCTTGAAAAGATCAGACAGCGCCGTATTGACGGCTTCCACCGGGCCGGCAATGGGCACCGTGTCATAAGCCACCCGAAGGGCGCGGGCACAGGCCGCCGCATCGCGCAGACTGTCAGCGCTGGTATATTTATAGGGCAACATGATACAATGCACCCGGTCAGCGCCCAACGCATCGACCGCAATCGCTGCGACAAGAGCGGAATCGATTCCCCCCGAAAGCCCTAACACAACGCCGGGAAAACCGTTTTTGTTGACATAATCGCGCAACCCCAAAACGCAAGCGGCATACCACGCCGCTTCTCCCTCGTCGAGATGCGCCATCGAGTGGGTTTCACAGCGCCAGCCCACCGCATCATTACGCCATTTGGTGACAAGCTGCACTTCCTCCCAAGCCGGCAGTTGAAAGCTGAGCGCCCCCGTCTTGTCAAGCCCGAAGGAAGCGCCATCGAACACCAACTCATCCTGCCCCCCAAGTTGATTGAGATAGATCAGCGGCAAGCCGGTTTCGCGAACCCGCGCCCGCGCCTGAGCAAGGCGTTCAGCCTGTTTGCCATGGGAGAAGGGCGAGCCATTGGGGACAATCAAAAGCTCCGCCCCCTGCTGTTTGAGATGCCGGGTCACCGCCGGCGTCCAGATATCCTCGCAAATCGGCAACCCAAGCTGCACCCCGCGAAAACTCACAGGGGCTGGCAACGGGCCTGGCGCAAAAAAGCGTTTTTCGTCAAACACCCCGTAATTGGGCAGATCCACCTTGTCCCGCCGCGCAATGATTTCGCCATCCTCGATCAAGAGGACCGCATTGAAAAGCGCCCCATCAACACGCCACGGCGTGCCGATGACAAGACCGGGCACAGTCTCCCCCCCGCCGCCACGGCAGCGCGCTGCCAATGCTTCCACACTGGCCATCGCCGCTTCCTGAAAGGCGGGTTTCAGAATCAGATCTTCAGGCGGATAGCCGGTGATGAACAGCTCAGAAAAAACCACCAGATCAGCCCCTGCCGCCTTGGCGTCTTGCCATGCGCGAAAGGCGCGTTCGGCATTGCCCTCAAGATCGCCAACCACCGGATTAAGTTGCGCAAGCGCGATGAGAAGTTGATCAGCCATCGCAGCGCCTAAGCCTGGCCGGCACTCAGCGGGACCGTGATCACCGCGGCATCCTTTTCATCACGCTCGCGTTTCAGCCGTTCGGCAATGGCAAAGGCCAGTTCCAAAGCCTGATCGGCATTCAGCCGCGGATCGCAATGGGTGTGATAACGGCTCGACAAATCCTGATCGGTGATCAGCCGTGCCCCGCCCGTGCACTCGGTGACATCCTTGCCGGTCATCTCGACATGCACCCCGCCGGGATAAGTGCCTTCGGCGCGGTGGATATCGAAGAACTCATTGACTTCCTGCAAAATCGCATTGAAGGCCCGCGTCTTATAGCCGGTCTCGGCCTTGGTGGTATTGCCATGCATGGGATCACAGGACCAGACCACTTGACGGCCTTCGCGCTCCACCGCCCGGATCAAGCCCGGCAAATGCTTCTCGGAACGCCCCGCGCCAAACCGGCAAATCAAGGTCAGACGCCCAGGCTCATTCTCCGGGTTGAGCTTGTCGATCAATTGCAAGAGGCCATCAGGTGTGGAGCTCGGCCCGCATTTGAGCCCAATAGGATTCCTGATGCCGCGCAAATATTCC
The DNA here is from genome assembly GCA_015494185.1 of Hyphomicrobiales bacterium. Lineage (GTDB taxonomy): Bacteria > Pseudomonadota > Alphaproteobacteria > Rhizobiales > S144-35 > S144-35. The sequence continues at coordinate 11,180 of WGBT01000202.1, forward strand.
ACATGGGCATGATCCGGTTGACGGGTCCGGTCCCCCACCCACAGGAAATGACCTGAAGTGGCATACCATTCATGACTGCCGGGACGGGTGGAATCGATACGGGTCAGCGCCTCTTCATAGCCCAACAACAGCGCCTCATGGCTGGTGAAAAAGCTGGTCTGCTGTAATTGGGGGGTGTTCTCGGGCGAAATCCCGCAGGCCCGCATGAATTTCAGCGATTCCGAAATCCGGTTTGCCAGTTCCTCATATTTACCACCGGCGGGACTGTCCTTGATGAAGTCCATATTCCACTCATGGACATGCTCGAGATTGGCATAGCCCCCCTGGGCGAAGGCGCGCAACAGATTGAGGGTTGCCGCCGACTGCCGATAGGCTTTCAAGAGCCGTCTTGGGTCGGGCAGCCGGTCTTCTTCAGTGAATTCGATCCCGTTGATGATGTCGCCACGATAACTTGGCAAGGTGACACCATTGCGGGTTTCGGTCTCATCGGAGCGCGGCTTGGCAAACTGCCCGGCAACCCGGCCGATTTTGACCACGGGTTTGCCGCCCGCAAAGGTCAAGACCACCGCCATTTGCAAAAACACCCGGAAGAAATCGCGGATATTGTCGGGGTGATGCTCCATGAAGCTTTCTGCACAGTCGCCGCCTTGCAGCAAAAAAGCTTTGCCGGCGGCAACTTCGGCGAGTTTGGCTTTCAGCTTGCGGGCTTCACCGGCGAAAACCAACGGCGGGAAGCTGCGCATCTGCTTTTCGATGTCTTGAAGCAGGTCCGGGTCCGGATATTCCGGAACTTGCAAAATCGGTTTGGTCCGCCAGCTCGACGGCGACCAGGGAGCCGCCATAGGAATTTTCTCCAATGTTTTCCGCTTTTGATCGATCTTAACTTAGGGGCACGCCGCAATTTTGCATTTATAGCATTAGGTATAGCATAGACCACACGACATAAGGGCCGCACGGCATCAAGGTAAATTGGCAACGGCGCGCAGCTCTTTATTTATTAGAGCGATAAGGCTTGGAACTCAAGGTTTGGATTGTAAGCGTTCAGGTGATTTGAAAGACCCTTATTTTCCCCTTACCCTCAAATAGTTTCCTGGAGGTGTGCGTTGCAGGGGAAGACCGCTTCCTTTTCACCAGAAGGATGGCTTGGAGAGGCAACCAGGCTGGGGAGAATGGGCCTTCTATTATGTGTCTGAAATCTTTACAGTATAGGCCCATTAGCAAGCAGTACATTCTGCATCACGACCATCCCCCTTGGATGAGGCGACGGCTTCATGATGCAAAACGAGAGCACCGCAGCCGCCGCAGCCCTCTAACAAGGGCGCTGATGGGATGGGGAACACATGGTCAAGGCAATCAGTTGCGCCGCCTTGTCCCATTCAGTCTCGCCAAGGGGCGTGTCTTGCAAGCCATAGGCCTGAATGGCATCTTCCGGGCGCCCGCCCTTGGCGGAGACGGCCGAGCAAAAGTCTGAGGCCAAAGAAAGCGCCTGCTCCCACTGAACCGGATTGATATTGAACAAATCTTTGGGTGATTCCAGATCGCGGATATTCATAACCTTTTACCCTTTAATCCCCACGGGACAAAAACCAACGGCTGAAAAAGCTGAAAAGGTGGTCGATTGAAAGTCTCATCTTGTGACATTCAGCTGTCACCGAATGTTTTTACAACCAAGCTCGTGTTGGAATTATGAAGTTTTTGCGGAACAATTGCGATTTGTGGCAGCAGGGTTAAAAAGTCCTTCAAACCATTGAAATGCCCAACAAAACAATTAAATCGACAACGCCAAGTTCCCTGGATTGTAAAACCTTAACACGCCATGACCTCCCATTCGCAGTTTTTCCTCGACTGTGCGGCCAAATGACGCTATACAGAGTTATCCCCCAAAATATAATGCGTCAGTGGATTGAGTTCTGTCTTTAAGGGCTCTTTCGTGCGTCAGAAACGGTAAGGCTCTTTTAGTTTGCGAAGGGTGGGCTC